>CAYVKQ010000257.1:0-4967 GCA_964451945.1 uncultured Lentisphaerales bacterium | reverse complement strand
ATTAACCCCTTTATCTCCGCCCAAGCGGAAATCAGCAGATCCAGCCCCTTCAGCGGATGCAGCCGCCCCAGATACGCCACCGTCCGCGTGCGGTTGGCCTCTTCATGCCCGTCCAATTTTAGAACTTTAGAACTCCCGCACTTTAGAACTTCTTCTCCCTCTTGAACCAGCGGCGCAAGCCGCGTTTGAACCCTGGAACCAGAGCCGTCAGGCTCGATTAAACCCTTTATCTCCACTCCGTTGGGGATCACCACAATCCGCCCCGTTCCCCCTTCCCCTCTCCATCCTTCCACCCACGCCCGCTCCATCTCGCTCGTCACATGCACCGCCGCCGCCCTGCGCAAAAAGCCGCGGTCGATCCACCCCACGAGCCGCTTCTTCCACGCCGCATGCCGCAGCCGCACCGGGTCGAGGCAGCCCCGCGGCGACATCACCAGCCGCTTCCCCTCCCGCAGCGCGCAGCGGCACCCCCACCAGACCGGAAACGTCCAGTTGGAATGCACATGCACCACCTCGGCCTCGGCGCACACGCGTCGCAGACGCCGCAGCATCTGCCAGGAGAAGAAGAGCGCGCGCGGCCGACTGGGACGAAACCGCACCAGCCGCACGCCGGCCGCCCCGGCCGCCAGCGCGGCCTCGCTCAGCGGCCCGTCCAGCGTCGCCAGTGTGACCTCGTGCCCGAGCCGCCGCAGGTGCTGGCAAAGCCGCGGCACCGATTCGGCAATCCCGCCCCCGGGGGGCAACCCGGCTACGATGTGTGTGATCCGCATTCCTGCGACCCCTTTTTGCGACCACTCAGTGGTCGCAAAGACGAGGGTAAAAGAACTCCCGCCCCTGTTACCCTCTCAATGGCGCCTCCGCACGCCTTACCCGTCTTTTACTCTCCCCATTGCGACCACTGCGCGGTCGCAAGTAACCCCACACGCCCCCGCCCCCCGCGATTGCGCCTCCGCACGCCTCTCTACCCTTTTACTCTCCCCATTGCGACCACTGTGTGGTCGCAATAAGGGTCACACAACGCCCGCGCATAGCACCCGTTCACCAGGCGCCAGCCCCGCTGCAGCCAGAGCCCGGCGCGTGTCACGCGCAGGCCGTTTTTTGCGTACACCCGCGCCCGCTCCTCCCGCACGCGCGGGTCGGCCGCGCCGCGCAGGTCGGCGCTGGTCTTCGACCCCCCGTGCACGCGGAAGGCCCAGCAATAATGCGGCAGCCTCTCGAAACGCGCCCCGGCCGCCTTGAACCGCAGCCACAGGTCGGTGTCCATGAGGAAGTGCAACGTCTCGTCAAACCCGCCGACCCGCTCAAACAGCTCCCGCGCGAAGATCGCCGTCGGGCCGTACACCCTAACCGGCGCATGCTTGAAGAGCCAGTCGTGCCACCGTCCGTCCCGCGCGCACCGCAGCACCCGGTCCCGCTCGTCGATGTAGACCAGATTGCCGGCCAGCCAGCGGCAAGCCGGATGCTCCCGCAGGTAAGCGCGCGCCCGGTCGAGGGTGCCGGGCATCAGCAGATCGTCGCCATTCAGCCAGAAAAAATAAGCGCCGCGCGCCCGGGCAAAGCCCTTGTTCAGCGCGGCGCTCTGGCCGCCGTCCGGTTCCGAGCACCACCAGGCGAGACGGCCGGCATGCCGGCGGATCACCTCCACCCCGCCGTCGGTGCTGCCGCCGTCGACCACGATCACCTCGGTGTCGTCGCCCGCCTGTTCCAGCACCGAGCGCAGCGCCCGTTCCAGGAACGGCCCCGCGTTCAGCACCGGCAGGACAATACTGAAAAGTGGTGTGGACATCCCTTTTCCCTTATTGCGACCACTTTTTGCGACCACTCAGTGGTCGCAAAGACGAGGGTAAAAGAACTCCCGCCCCTGTTACCTTCTCAAAGGCGCCTCCGTGCGCCTCTCTCCCCTTTTACTCTCCCCATTGCGACCACTGCGTGGTCGCAACTATCCGCGCCACCCCCCGACCTTCGCGCTTGCGCCTCCGCACACCTCACCCGCCCTTTACTCTCCCCATTGCGACCACTGCGTGGTCGCAATAAAAGCCGCCGCCTCATTGAGCTTCAGGCACGCCGCCCGGTCCAGCCGCGCATAGCGCGCAAAGGCACCCGCCACCGACACCTCCAGCAGCCGTCCGGCGCAGCAGAGGTCGAAAAGCTTGCCCATGGGCTTATACCGCTCGCCGAAGAAGCGGTGCGTGAGGTGAATGGCGCGCCCGCCGGCGGCGATCACCGCGTGCAATGCGCGCTGCTCGTGCGGCGAGATGAATGGCGAAACCAAGACGTATCCCTGTTCAAGATAATACTCCAGCTCCCCGCGAGCCTGCTCCCAGTCAGCCTCCGTCGCGCGGCGTGAAAACTGCACCTGCACCCGGCGCGGATGGTTCAGGAGAAAGGCATTGCCAATACCCCATAGATCCGTGCCATCCGGCAGGGTCATCACCTTCCGTGCCGCGCGAAAAAGATCGGGATGCGCCAGCCGCAGCCGGTAGCGCCGCACATTGTCGCGGATATAGGCCACCTCGCGTTCAAGATGCGCGCGGTCCAGAACGAGCGTATGGTGCATCCCCTTCTCGAAAACCGCGGACGCCGCTTCGCCCAGACGTTCCCGGCACCTGCGGTTGACCCCCAGTTTGAAACCGCGCACCAGCCGCTGCAGCGTCATCCCCCCGGGCATGTCGCGCACCACATGCAGCAGCGCGTGCAGGTGGTCGGGCATGATCTGGTACTGGCCGATCTTGACCTGCTCGACCTGTTGCGGGATGCCCAGCAGTTCCTGCTGCACGAGGCGCCCGGTCTCGGTCAGCGTAAAGGTTTCCTGGGTGATGCGGCAGAGGCGCTTGCCGGGGCGCGTCGTGAGCGTCACCATCGCCACCCCGGCCCGCCGGTAGTCATAGCCCCGTTGCGGCCTGTTGCCCATGGCTCTTTTTTACTCTCCCTATTGCGACCACTCCGTGGTCACAATAACATCCCGCAAGATGTCATCCAGCGTCCGCGTGGGCGCAAAGCCGATCAGCCCCTTCGCCCGCGCGATGTCGGGGACGCGGCGGCGCATGTCTTCAAAGCCGGCGTTGTAGGCCACCTCGTAGGGGATCTTGCGGATTTCCGAGGCCGACCCCGTCAGCCGCTTCACCCGCTCGGCCAGTTGCATCACGGTGACCTCCTCCGGGTTGCCGATGTTGACGACCTTCCCCAGCGCCCCGTCGCAGGCCATCAGCTTGACCAGCGCGTCGACCGCGTCGGCCACGTGGCAGAACGAGCGGCTCTGCTCGCCGTCGCCGTGCACCGTGATCGGCTCGCCCTGCAGCGCCTGCTGCACAAAACGCGGGATCACCATGCCGTACTGTCCCGTCTGCCGCGGCCCCACCGTGTTGAAGAGGCGCGCGCAGATCACCGGCAGCCGCGTCTCGTGCCAGTGGGCCAGCGCCAGGAACTCGTCCATCGCCTTGGCGTTCGCGTAGGCCCAGCGCCGGATGCTCGTCGCCCCCTGCACCGTGTCGTCGTCTTCCGAGAACGGCACCTTGCTCCCCTTGCCGTAGACCTCGGAGGTCGAGGTGATCAGCACCCGCCGCCGGTAGCGGCGCGCCGCGCTGAGAATGACCTCCGTGCCGCCCAGGATCGTCTCGATCGTCTTGACCGGATGGTCGATCACCAGGCTCACGCCGACCGCCGACGCCAGGTGGTACACGACATCGGCCTCCTTGACCAGCTCCTCGGAGAGCGCCTGGTTCAAGACCGTGTCGATCACCAGGCGGAACCGCCCGTGCCCCTCCAGATGGCCGATATTGGCATACTTGCCGGTCGAGAGGTCGTCGATCACTGTTACATGATCCCCCTGCTCCAGCAACCGCTCGCACAAATGCGAACCGATAAACCCCGCTCCGCCCGTCACCAGTGCCTTCATGCCATCTCCCTTTTCTGCAGGCTCTTTTCTTGCGACCACTCGCGTACGCGTCCGCCAGCAATGGCGAACGCATGTCAAGGAGTGTGAATGCCAACAATCTGCCCCCGCGCGCCACCTGTCAGTGCCCATCGTCGGCCAGCAGAAACTGATGCGCCGGCACGACATCGATGGTCATGTCCTCAACCAGTATGCGGTCTTGCTGCCCGCAGGTCACAATGATGCCGTTCTTCTTCCCCAAAAACCGCATGGCAGCCGTCAAGCCGCCTGTCTCCCGTTCTTCATTGTCAACCGTCAGCTCCCAGCAAACCTGCACCAGACGCTCAGGCTTGTCGGAAACCACCTCCACGAAGTCGCATTCACAATCTTCACCCGCATAGTAGAACACCGGATTGCCGCGCCGCCGGAAGTGCATGAAGACGAGGTTCTCCAGCAAATACCCCCGGTCTTCCATCAACGCCACCGTCCCCGCGTGGACCAGCCCCGTGTCGCACACGTACATCTTTTTTGGTGCAAGCGCCTGCGCTTTCGCGGAGTACGAAAAACAGGGAACCAGTGAAACCAGATAGGCAGCCTCAAACAAGGAGAAATAGTCCAACACGGTCGTCGCGGATTTCACTCCTGCCACCCCGGTCAATCGGCTCGGCGAAACCAATCTCCCCGCGTTCGCCAGAACATAGCCAAGCAATCGTCGCACGCCGGCGGCATCGCGCAACCCATGCCGTACCACAATATCCCGGTACAAGATGTCATCCACCAGGAACTTCAGTACTTCCACCGCACCGGTCTTCAAGTACTCTGGGAACCCACCGCGCGCCAGATAGTCCAGCAAGCTATCCGTTCCCGCGTCCTGTCGCGTGAACTCGATGAACTCGCGGTAGGAAAACGGGAACAGCTCCTTGGTGATATGCCGTCCCGTCAGCTTGGTTCCCAGTTCCTGGCTCAGCAGCGTGGCGTTCGATCCCGTGATCGCAACCTTGAAATGTGCATTCAACTTCTGCCGAACGAAAAGCTCCCAATTCGTCACATTTTGAATCTCGTCAAAGAACAGCGTCTTCGAGCCGCTCCGCTCAAT
>CAYVKQ010000256.1:0-4976 GCA_964451945.1 uncultured Lentisphaerales bacterium | reverse complement strand
GCCTATCAAGAAGCCTGTGTAGAGAAAAAGATGGCGATTCTTCAGTCGCTTTACGCTGCTCTGGCCAGCGAAGACAACAAATGGCTGTTCCGTGTGTATGACGATATCCTTGGTCAGATTAGTCCGCAATACACGCACTCTTTGCAGCGACGTGATATTCTGGCCAGGCTCATCAAGGCCCCCGCCCTCTGCAAGGCGGATGACTATGCTATGCCCGAGCTTGAGAGGAAGCTACAGGAACTCAAAAAGACCAGACTGTACACCACGATCAGCACCAACCTTGCCGTTCTGAAAGACCGGGACTTCAACCAACCGTTGCCCGAAGACGAGCGGATCGCCCTTGAGACACCGCCGGCCGTCACCGCCACGGACGTCGCCGGTGCCGTTCCAGAAGAGCCGCCACGGACGCGGCGGATCGGCCTTTGCGCGCTGGCCGGCGCGGCGGCGGTGATCGTGGCCGCGGTCGGCGTATGCGTCTTCAAGTGGCACCGAGGGGCCGCCAGACCATGAAACAGAACTCACAACCAGCAAGAGCAGGCATGTGTCAGGCGCTACTTGCGGCAGTCTTGTCGACGGCTGTTGCGGAACCTCGCATGAACGACACAGGTAGAAGTGTGATCTGGTGGAGCAGCACCGGGTTCATCGGGGTCGGCATCGGTATCAGGGTCGAAAACCGCTTTGTATTGTCGTTACCCGACCCCGATAGGTTTCCCGATCTTGCCCCGGGCGGGCGATGCTGTGGTATACTGCGCTCATGGTGTGCCGGGGACAAGACGGACGGCGCCGAGCCGACCCGATGCGGGCGGTGGAGCTGGCGCTGTGCCTGCTGATGCTGCCCTTGTGGGGCGGGCTGACGCTGCTGCTGGCGGCGCTGGTGCGGGCGGTGGACGGCGCGCCCGCGTTTTTCCGCCAGGAACGGGCGGGGCTGGACGGCGTCCCCTTCACCCTGGTCAAACTGCGGACGATGCGCCCCGGCCCCGGCAGCGACGCCGAACGTCTGACCCGCCTGGGGCGCCTGCTGCGGCGCACCAGCCTCGACGAGCTGCCGCAACTCTGGCTCGTGATCGGCGGCACCATGGCGCTGGTCGGTCCGCGCCCGCTGCCGGCCCGCTACCTGCCGCGCTACACTCCCGAACAGCTGCGGCGGCACGCGCGGCGTCCGGGGCTCACCGGCTGGGCCCAGGTCAACGGCCGCAACGCGCACGCCTGGGAGGAGCGCCTGCGGCTCGACGTCTGGTATGTCGACCACCGCACGTTCGGGCTCGACCTGCGCATTCTGGCGCGGACCGTGGGGCGGGTGCTCACCGGCAGCGGTGTCGCCGCCGACGGCGAGGCGACGATGACGGAGTTCACGGGAGCGGACGGGGCCCGTCAACAGTGATCGGCTATCCGTGAGCAGTAATCAGTAGTCCTTGTCGTGAGCCTTGTCGACAGAGAACCCGCTTGAGCGGGTTGCCAGAACACAAGTGAAAAGGAGCGGAGTGATGGAGATCGCAAGAGTGGAACAGGCGGCGCGGGTGCACGGGATGTGGCGCGAGGCGGCGTGGGTGCGGATCCGTTCGCAGCTCCGCTTCGCCGAACACCTGGCGGCGACGGAGAAACGGCACGCGGCGGCGTGGTGCGCGCGGATCGAGGAGGCAAAGAACGCCGCCGCCGCCGCGCTGGCTTCGGAAACGGCCGACCTGCCGACGCTGGCGGCGCAGGTCGAGGCGCTGCTGGCGCCGCTGGCCGGCGCGGCCAAGGCGCGGACCATCTACCTGGTCGGCCACGCGCACATCGACATGAACTGGATGTGGTCGTGGCCCGAGACCGTCGCGGTGACGCTCGACACCTTCCGCACCATGCTCGACCTGCTGGCCGAGTTTCCCGACTTCCACTTCTCGCAGAGCCAGGCGAGCGTCTACGCGATCGTCGAACGCTACGCGCCGGAGCTGCTGCCGCGGATCGCCGCCTTCATCAAGGAGGGGCGCTGGGAGGTCACGGCGAGCCACTGGGTCGAGTGCGAGAAGAACAACGTCAGCGGCGAAGCGCTCTGCCGCCACGTACTCTATACGCGCGCCATGATGGCCCGTCTCTTCGGCCTGACACCCGAGGCGGTCGCCATCGACTGGGCGCCCGACACCTTCGGCCACGCGGCGACAGTCCCCGCCTATCTGCGCCAGGGCGGCATCCGCTACCTCTACATGTACCGTCCCGGCGACATGCAGCAACCCATTCCCGAGGCGTTCTGGTGGGAAGCCCCCGACGGCTCGCGCGTGCTGGTGCGCAACGACCAGAAGCTGGGCTACAACGGCGTCATCCGGCCCTCCGACATCCTCTACACGCTGGAACGGATGCAGCAGTCGGTCGCACGCGATTTCGGGTTGCTGGTCTACGGTGTGGGCGACCATGGCGGCGGCCCGACGCGGCGCGACCTGCTTTCCGCGCGCGAGATGAACGCCTGGCCGATCTTCCCGACGCTGACGTTCAGCACCGCCCAGGCCTTCTACCGCAGGCTCGAACAGGAAGGACGCGGACTGCCGGTGGTGCGCGGCGAACTGAACAACGAGTTTGCCGGCTGCTACACCTCGCAGGCGCTGATCAAGCGCGCCAACCGCCTCGCCCAGGCGCGTCTGGCCGACGCCGAGTTCGCCGCCGTTGTCGGCCGCTTCGCCGGCGGCGTCCCCTATCCGCTGGAGGCGCTGAGCGAGTCCTGGCGGCGCACCCTGTTCTCCCATTTCCACGACATCCTCCCCGGTTCGGGCGTCCGCGACACCCGCATCTACGCGCACGGACAGTTTCAGGAGACGGCGGCCAGCGCGGCCGTGGTCACCACCCGCGCGCTGCGCGCCGTGGCGGCGGCGGTCGACACGGCGTCCGTCTGCGGCGCGCCGGAGGCGCCCGTCGAGCTGCCGGCCCTCTTCACCGACGGCGGGGCCGGCGGCGGTTCCGGCATCGACGCCGCGGAGGGGCGGATGAGCCTGGCCGACCGCCACGGAGGCGGGACGGTCTATCCCTTCGTCCTCTTCAACTCCACAGCGGCGGAACGACGCGAGGTGGTGCGGCTCACAGTCTGGGACCGCGAAGCGCCGGGCACGCTCCTGCCGTTCCACGACACCGTCTTCGAGGCGTGCGACGCCGCGGGACGCGTGCTCGCGGTGCAGTCGGTCGGCAAAGGAGCGTCGTGGGGGCACCAGAACCAGACGCTGGCGCTGCCGGTGACGGTGCCGGCGCTGGGCTACGCCACGGTCGTGTTGCGCCCCACGTTCGCGCCGCCCGCCGCGCCGCAGGGCGCCTGGCTGACGCGTCGGCCGCACCACTGCCCCTATTCGCGCGTCGAGCGGAACGTCATCGGCCTCGAGAACGACCGTGTCGCGGTCGCCTTCGACCGGCGGACGGGGCGGCTCGTCTCGTTTTTCGACAAGGCGGCGGGCGAAGAGCGGATCGACGCGGCCGGCGGCGGCATGGGGTTCGAGTTCAGCGTGGAGCGTCCGCACGGGATGACCGCCTGGATCATCGAAAACGGCGGCGCGCCGCTGGCGCCGGAACTCAAGCGGGTGGAGGAGACGGCCGACGGTCCCTCCTGCGCCGAGCTCGTGCTGACCTACGGCATCCGCGCCTCGACGATCACGGCGCGGTTCGCGCTGCACGCGGGCGAGGCGATGGTGCGGCTGACGCTGGAGATCGACTGGTTCGAGCGCGGCGACGCCGCCACCGGCGTGCCCAACCTGCGGCTGGCGGTGCCGACGGCATTGCGCGACGCCGTCGCCCGCTACGAGATCCCCTTTGGCGCGCTTGACCGGCAGACAGTGCCTGACCGGGAGGTGCCGGCGCTGCGCTGGGCCAAGGTGTCGGGGCGCTGCGGCCGGCGGAACGCGGCGCTGGTCCTCTTCAACGACTGCAAGCACGGCCACGCCCTGGACGGCGCCACGCTGCGCCTGAGCCTGATCCGTTCGAGCTACGACCCCGACCCGCTCCCCGAGATCGACCACCACACGGTGCGGCTGGCGCTGCTGACGTCCAGCGCGGCCGTTTCGGACGCCGCGCTCGCGGCGGCGGCGGCGGCGCACGAGCAGCCGTTGCTCGCGATCGGCACCGGCGTCCACGGCGGCGCGCTGCCGCCCGAGGCGGCGCTGCTGCGTGTCGAGGGGGCGGACATCGACCTGTGCGGCCTGAAAGGCGCGGAATCGGGCGACGGGATCGTGGTGCGGTTGGCGACGACTTCGGCGGCGCCCGCGGCGGCGCGGCTCGCCTGCGCGAAAGCGCTGGGCGCGGTCAAGGAGGCGCTGCCGCTCGACCTGATGGAGCGTCCCGCCGGCACGGCGGTCAAGGCGGCGCGCGGCGCCGTCGCGGTCACCGTCCCCGCCCGCGGTTTCGGCACCTGGCTGCTGCGCCTGTGAGACGCAGCAGCGAAGGCGAGCTCAAAGCGATTTCATGAAGGCGGCAAAATAGGGCCGAGCCGCAAAGAAACCGTGACTGCGCCCACGCCGCAGGTGGCGGGAACGCTTCGCTTGTTTCGCGGGGGTGTCTCGGGTAAGATAGGCTCCGTTTTTTGTCAGGTGCCGCAAGCGTTGTACCGCCGGCGGGCGCCGATGGTCTGAAACGAGGTCGGGAATGCGCATTCTTTCGGGGATCCAGCCTTCGGGCAAACTGCATTTAGGCAACTATTTCGGCATGATGCGTCCGGCGCTGCGGCTGCAGGAGAAGGGCGAAGTGTTCCTCTTTATCGCCAACTACCACGCGCTGACGACGGTGGACAAACCCGAGGCGCTGCGGCAGGGAACGCGCGACGTGGCGATCGACTTCCTCGCCTGCGGGCTCGACCCGGCGCGCACGGTGTTCTTCCGCCAGAGCGACGTGCCCGAGGTGCACGAACTCGCCTGGCTCCTCTCCATCGTCACGCCGGTCGGGCTGCTCGAGCGCTGCCACTCCTACAAGGACAAGCTCGCCAAGGGGTTCGCTCCGAGCCACGGCCTCTTCGCCTACCCGGTGCTGAT
>CAYVKQ010000255.1:0-5026 GCA_964451945.1 uncultured Lentisphaerales bacterium | reverse complement strand
AGCACCTTCGACGGCATCAGCATCGCCTGGTCGGTCGCCGAATACCTGCACAACACGCCGCGGGTCAAGGCCAAGACCCTCTTCGCCACCCACTACCACGAGCTGACCGACCTGGCGCTGACGCTCAACGGCGTCCGCAACTACACCGTTCAGGTGCGCGAGCACGGCGAAGGGATCGTCTTCCTGCGCAGGATCGTCTCCGGCTCGGCCGACAAGAGCTACGGCATCCACGTGGCGCGGCTGGCGGGGATGCCCGGCGAGGTGGTCGACCGCGCCCGCGAGATTCTGGCCAACCTGGAGGAGGGCGAGATCGAGGCGGGACTGCCCAAGCTGGCCAGGACCGCCCGCCGCAAGGAGCGCGAACACCCCGGGCAGATGACGCTCTTCGAGTTGTGAGGAGGAACCGGCGCCAGGCAAGAAGGCAGCCGTCTTGACGCCGGCCCCGATCTGCTTCATAGTTGACTCATCAGTTGATCCATTAGGAGGACACGATGGCTCATCAAGGTAAAGCCGGCACGGACAAACAGCAGCACGCGGCGGAAACCGAGGACATGCGGGCGCAGCGGATGCAATGGTGGCACGAAGCGCGCTTCGGGATGTTCATTCACTGGGGTGTCTACGCCCAGCTCGGGCGGGCGGAGTGGGTGATGAACCGCGAACGGATCCCGATCGAGGAGTACGAGCGGCTGGCGGACACCTGGCGGCCCAAGCCGGACGCGGCCCGGGAGTGGGCGCGGCTGGCCCGGCAGGCCGGCATGCGCTACATCGTGCTCACCACACGGCACCACGACGGCTTCTGCCTGTTTGACTCCGCGCTCACCGGCTACACCGCCGCCGCGCGCGGTCCCCGGCGCGACCTCGTGAAGGAATACGTCGACGCCGTGCGCGCCGAGGGGCTGCGGGTGGGGTTCTATTTTTCGCTCATGGACTGGCACGATCCCGACCACAGCCGTTGCCTGCACGACGAGACGGCGCGCCGGCGCTATGTGGATCGTACGCATGGGCTGCTGCGCGAGCTGTTCACGAATTACGGCAAGATCGACATTCTCTGGTACGATGGCGACTGGCCGCTGGACGCCAAGGGGTGGGAATCGGAAAAACTGAATGCCATGGTGCGCTCGCTCCAGCCCGGAATCCTGATCAACAACCGTTCCGGCACGCCCGAGGATTTCGGCACGCCCGAGGGTGAGATCACCCCGGCCAAGGACGGCCGGCCATGGGAAGCGTGCATGACGTTCTACGACGGCTGGGGGTACACGCCGGCCGAAGTCGAGCCGATGGCCGCCTGGCGGGTCGTCGATTACCTGAGGCGGGTGGCGCAGGGCGGCGGAAACCTGCTGCTGAACATCGGGCCCAAACCCGACGGCAGCGTGAAGGACTCCTCCGTCGCCGCCCTGTGCGAGACCGGCCGCTGGCTCCGCCAGTACGGGGCGTGCGTCTACGAAGCCACCGACCCGATGCCGCAGGAAAACCTGTGGAGCGGCGCCTTCACCCGGAAAGGGAACACGCTCTACTACCTGCTCCACGAACGCCGCTGGCCGGGCACCGAACTGGTCATCTCCGGTCTCGCGTGCCGTGTCACGGGCGCCTGCCACATGAACGGCCCGGCCATCCGCTTCACGCAGACGACGCATCGTCTGGTCCTGCACGATTTGCCCGAACGGGCGCCGGACCCGGTGGTGAGCGTGATCGAGTTGCAGGTGGAAGGCGACATCCGCCAGGTCATCGGGATCGGCTACGAGTCGGACAACCCCGCGCGCTGACCGGCGTCGGCACGAGCCGTGGCGCGGGCCGACGCTGGAGGCTCACCACGAAGACTCAGGCCGACGCACAGTCTCACTCGAAGACGCGAAGGCGCGAAGACTCAGACCGACGCTGTTTTTTGGTGTTCTGACGCCCGTGCGACAGCGCCACAATAAGACTTCGTGCTCCCCTTCGTGGTGGAGAACAGCCGCGGCATGAGCCACATCAGGCGGGGCCGACCATCGGCTTCCCCGGCGGCATCCAGATACGATCGTCGGAGAGGCCCAGTTTCTCGGCGACCCCCCAGGCGCTGCGGACAGACGCCAGCTGCCCGATGTCATGGGCGTCGGACCCGACCGAAAACATCGCGCCAGTCTCGGCGATCACCGCCAGGAAGGCGATGTACTCCTCCACATAGCGTTCGCTGTGGGAGGGGTTGACCAGGTTGGCGCAGGCGTTGATCTCGATGGCGGTGCCGGTCTCCTTGGCCGTTTGTCCCAGTTCGCGCGCATAGCTTTCGGGCACGGGGCGCATCGAATCGATCCAGGGCCACTGGTTGTGGTCGAAATCGTATTTGCCGAACCAGTAGGGGTGGACCAGCACATCGACCAGCGGGTTGCGGCAGGTGGCGAGATGGTGGCGGTGCTGGATATCGATGATCTTCTTGAGGTCGTAGGTGTCGGTGTAGACGCCATGGATGCCGCCGATGGCGAACTGAAAACCGTAGCGCTCCTTGATTTCGGCACTGAAGGCGAAGTCGCCGTCGGCCGACATGAAGTTCAGCTCGACGCCGAAGTAGACGGCGAGCGGGGTCTCCAGGGCGCGGATATCGCTGATGATCGGGAGATGGCGCTCGATCTTGTCGAGTGAGTTCAGGTGGTCGGTGATCCCCAGCGCGGTCACACCCAGCTTTTCGCAGGTGCCGATCATGTCGGGAATCTTCATGGTGCCGTTGGCGCAACCCAGATAGTGGGTGTGCATGTGGAAATCAAGACGCGGGATGGTATTGCTCATTGGTTTTTCCTTTGGTTGTGCCACTACCATAGGGTTTTCCCGCGCCGGTGGGAAGCCGGAAAAGGCCCGGCGCGGTGGGCGCTGGACCGGCGGCTTTACTTTGGCCCCTCCTGCCGGTATAGTCTTTCCCTCCGCCGTTCCCCATGGGGGACGGGTATTGTATCGTTTTGTCCCAGCGAGGTCCGCCATGTCTGTCCGCGTCCGTTTCGCCCCGAGTCCGACCGGGAACGTCCATATTGGCAACATCCGTGCCGCCATCTTCAACTGGCTCTTTGCCCGCCACGAAGGGGGGCGCTTCCTGCTGCGCGTCGAGGATACCGACCGCGAGCGCTCGACCGATGCGGCGATCCGCACGCTGCTCGACTGCATGGCGTGGCTGGGGCTGGACACTGACGAGGAGCCGGTTTACCAGAGCCGCCAGACCGCCCGGCACCTGGCGGTGGCCGACGAGCTGATCCGCCGCGGCTTCGCCTACCGCGACGCCAAGGGAGGCGGCGAGCCGTGCACCGTCTTCCGCATGCCCAGCGAGGGGCGCCTCGAGTACTCCGACCTGGTGAAAGGGGTCATCCGCAAGAAGGCCGAGGACACCCAGGACTTCGTGATCGTCCGTTCGGACGGCACGCCGGTCTTCCACCTCGCCAACGTGGTCGACGACATCGACATGGGGATCACCCACATCATCCGCGGCGACGACCATGTGGAGAACACCTTCAAGCACATCGAGCTGTTTAAGGCCATCGGCGCGCCGGTGCCGCACTACGCGCACCTGCCGATGATCGTCAACAACCAGGGGAAGCCCTACAGCAAGCGGGACGGCGCCGCCTTCGTCGGCGAGTTCAAGGAGCAGGGCTTCCTGCCGCAGACGCTGTTCAACTTCCTCGCCCTGCTCGGCTGGGCGCCGGGCGACGACCGCGAGGTGATGACCCGCGACGAGCTGGTGGCGGCCTTCTCGCTCGACCGCTGCAAGTCGAGCGCGGCCCGTTTCGACCTGAAGAAGCTCGTCTGGATGAACGGCGAATACATCCGCCAAACCCCGCGCGGGCAGTACGCCGAGATCTTCACCGCCCGCCTGCGCGATGCCGGGCTGCTGCGCCCCGGCTTTCCGCGGGAGACGCTGGACGGCATCATCGAGCAGATGCAGGTGCGCACCAAGTTCTACTCGGAGATTCCCGCCAACTGCGCCTATTTCTTCACCGAGGAGTACCCCGTCGACCCCAAGGCGGCGGCCAAGCGGCTTGCCGGGCCGGAAGTGCCCGGGCTGCTGGCGGCGGTCGCGGAAACCTTCGAAAAACTCCCCGTTTTCGATATTCAGAGCACGCACGACGCTCTCACCGCGATGGGCGAGGCGCGGGGCGCAGGGCTGGGCGCGCTGGTCCACCCGGTGCGCGTCGCGGTCTCGGGTCTGGCCGAAGGGCCGGGGCTGTTCGAGATGCTGGCGCTGCTCGGGCGGGAGACGGTCTGCGCCCGTCTGCGCCGGGCAGCCGGCCGCTGAAAGAACCAGAATCGCCTTGTTGGGATGTCTATGGAAGATGAAGCGATGACACAGGCGGCCAAGCGCCGCGTGGTGGCGATCATCGGGCGCCCGAACGTCGGCAAGTCGGCGGTGTTCAACCGCATCGCCGGCCGCCGCGTCGCGATCGTGCATGACGAGAGCGGCGTCACCCGCGACCGGCTGATGCGCGAAGTGGCATGGAACGACGAGCGCTTCTCCCTGGTCGACACCGGCGGCGTGAGCGTTCCCGACGCCCGCCAGGCGACCGACGAAATCGGCGCCGGCACGCGGCGCCAGGTCGACGCCGCGCTGCAGGACGCGGCGGTGGCGATCCTGGTGACCGACGTGCAGTCGGGCCTCCACCCGATGGACGAAGCCGTCGCGCGGATCGTCCGCAAAAGCGACGTGCCGTGCCTGCTGGCCGTGAACAAGGCCGACCTGCCGCGGCACGAGGCCGGCGCCGCCGAGTTCGCCGCCCTCGGCCTGCCGCTCTTCGCCGTTTCGGCGGTCCACGACCGCGGCTTCGGCGAGCTGATGGAACGTGTCGCCGCGCTGCTGCCGGAGGCGGAAAACGAGACCGCCGCCGCGCCGCTGCGCGTCGCCGTGGTGGGACGCCCCAATGCCGGCAAGTCGTCGTACATCAACCGCCTGTTGAGAAACGAGCGGGTGATCGTTTCCGAAGTGCCCGGAACCACGCGCGACAGCATCGAGATCCCCTTCGCCATCGGCAGCGGCCCGCAGGCGCGCCACTACGTGCTGATCGACACGGCGGGCATG
>CAYVKQ010000254.1:4537-5055 GCA_964451945.1 uncultured Lentisphaerales bacterium | reverse complement strand
GCCGGCGCCCAGGAAATTCATCGGGATCATGGCGAACTGGAGGCTTGCGCCGCCCTGCAGGAAGAGCACGTCGAAGGTGTCGTCGAGGCCAAGCAGCGTCTTCAGGTTGGCAGTGGCCTCCTCGTGAATCGCCTCGTACTCCTTGCCGCGGTGCGACATCTCCATGACCGACATGCCCGAACCCTTGTAGTCCACCAAGTCGGCCTGCGCCTCCTCCAGAACCTCCACCGGCAACACCGCCGGCCCCGCGTTGAAATTGTAGATGCGTGCCATGGTTGTTCTCCTTTTTTCCGAAAACGGTGCCTAATTTACCACAAGCAGCACGCGACGCACATAGAAAGATGGGGCATCCGGCTCTCACGCGCCGCCTGGATTGACAAAACGGCGCGATCCCGGCAATGTATCGGGCGACACGCCACGCTACGAAGGAGTTGCCCATGCACGACCGTCTTTCGCCCGTACCCGTTGGGGCTGTCACCTTTGCCGATCCCTTCTGGGCCCCGCGCATCTCGGTGAAC
>CAYVKQ010000254.1:0-4527 GCA_964451945.1 uncultured Lentisphaerales bacterium | reverse complement strand
CTGTATCAGGAGCTGGTGCGCGGCGCGTATTGGTTCAATCTGTTTGGCACGCTCCCGCAGGTGTTCTTCACCTCGGTGCTCATGCCCGCCGCGCGGCTGACCTTCTGGGCCCCGCGCATCTCGGTGAACCGCGCCGTCACGCTGCCCGCCGAATACGAACTGCTTCGGCGGACGGGGCGGCTGGACGCCTTCAATCCGAAGGTGAAGGGGGTTCACCAATTCTGGGATTCGGACACCGCCAAGTGGATCGAGGCGGCCTCCTACGCCCTCGGCACCGCCCCCGACGCGACGCTGCAGCGGCGGGTCGACACCGTGGTACGCCGCTACGTGCGCGCACAACAGCCTGACGGCTATCTCAATTCATACTACCAGCGGGTGGCGCCCGACAAGCGTTGGACCAACCTGCGCGACATGCACGAACTCTATTGCGCAGGCCACCTCATGGAGGCGGCCGTGGCGCGCGCGCTGGCCTGTGGCAAGGACGACCTGCTGCAGGCGCTCCGCCGCTATGCCGATCATATCGCCACAGTCTTCGGCACCGGCGCCGGACAGAAACGCGGCATTCCCGGCCACCCCGAGATCGAACTGGCGCTGGTGCGGCTCTACCGGGCGACCGGCTGCAAACGGTATCTTGATCTGGCGGCCAACTTTGTGAACGAGCGCGGCCGCTTCCCCTACTACTACGACGAGGAGGCTGTGGCGCGCGGCGACAAGCCGTCCGCCGAAAAGCGGGGCGAGGCCTACGCCTACTGCCAGGCGCACCTGCCGGTGCGGCGGCAGAAGACCGCCGAGGGACATGCCGTGCGCGCCTGCTACCTCTATGCGGGCATGGCCGACGTGGCCGCGGAGACGGGCGACCCCGGTCTGCGGGCCGCCTGCCGCCGTCTCTGGAAGAACATCGTTACCCGGCGGATGTATGTGACTGGTGGTGTCGGTTCAACGCAGGTGGGCGAACGGCTCACCGTCGACTATGACCTGCCGGACGAGGGTGCCTACGCCGAGACCTGCGCCGCCATCGCCCTTGTCTTCTTCGCCCAGCGCATGCTGAACATGGAACTGGACGGCGCCTATGCCGACGTGATGGAGACGGCGCTTTACAACGGCGTCGCCGCCGGCGTGTCGCGCGACGGCAAACGGTTTTTCTATGCCAACCGTCTGGCGGTCTACCCCGCGGTGATGGAACGAAGACTCGGCGGACACCACTTCACCTCGTTCCGGCAGGAGTGGTTCGGCTGCGCCTGCTGTCCGCCCAACATCGCCCGCCTCTACGCGTCGCTGGGCGCCTATGTCGCATCGTCGGCCGCCGACCGGGTGGCGTTGCACCTCTACGCCTCGGGCACGGTCGAGACCCCGCTGACCGGCGGCGCGGTGCGTCTGGAGGTCCGCACCGGCTATCCCTGGGACGGCGCCGTCGCCATCACCGTGACCCCCGGACGGGTCCGGCGCTTCACACTCTGCCTGCGCCTTCCCGGCTGGTGCGCCCGGCCCGTCGTGCGGATCAACGGCAGGCGGCAGCCACTGGCGCCGCGGGTGCGTACGGGGTACGTCTGGCTCGATCGCGAGTGGCGCGACGGCGACCGCGTCGCGCTCGAACTCCCCATGCGGGTGGAGCGTGTCGAAGCCCATCCGTCGGTGCGCCAGATGACGGGAAAGGTCGCGCTGCGGCGCGGACCGGTCGTCTACTGCCTGGAGGAATGCGACAACGGCGCGGACCTCGCCGACCTCGCGCTGCCGCGGCGGGCGCCCGTCCAGGCGGAGCGCTCGGCGATACTGGGCGGATGCGTGGTGCTGAAGGGACGCGCGGAGCGCCGGACCCGCGCGGGATGGGAGAACCGTCTCTACCGTTCCGCCCGCTCGGCGCGCGAAGCGGTCGCTTTCCAGGCGGTGCCCTATTGCCTGTGGAACAACCGCAAACCGGGTGAAATGCGTGTGTGGCTGCGCGAGGTGTAGCGATGTACCGTTACGTGAAAAGAGGGCTGGATTTCACGCTCTCGGCGCTGGCGCTGGTGGCGCTGGCGCCGCTCTGGCTGCCGGTGTGCCTCGCGCTGGCGCTGACGGGCGAGCACCACGTCTTCTATTTCCAGCAACGGATCGGCCGCCGCAACCGGCCGTTCCACATCTGGAAATTCGCCACCATGCTCAAGAACAGCCCGAACATGAACGGCGGGCTGCACACCACGCGGCGCGATCCGCGGGTGCTGCCGCTGGGGCGCTTCCTGCGCATGACCAAGATCAACGAGCTGCCGCAACTGGTCAACATCCTGCTGGGCGACATGGCGATCGTCGGTCCCCGCCCCCTCGTCGACAAGACCTTCGATCCGTATCCGGAAGAGGTGAAGCGGAAGATCTACGCCATCCGTCCCGGTCTCACCGGCATCGGCTCGATCGTCTTCCGCGACGAAGAACGGCTGCTGTCGGAGTGCGGCATGCCTCCGGCGCAGTTCTACGCCGAGTACATCGCCCCGGCGAAGGGCGCGCTGGAACTATGGTACCAGCGCCATGTTTCGCTGCGTACCGACGCGCTGCTGATCTTCCTCACGGCGTGGGTGATTCTGTTCCCCCGCAGCCAATGGCTCCACTGCCTGTTCCGCGACCTGCCGCAGATCCGGGTCCCCGGGTTGCCGTGGGGCGTGTCACCGCCTGCAGGGCCCGCCGCATGAAAATCAGCCTGATCACCGCTTGCTACAACAGTGCGGGTGTGCTCGCATCCGCCTTCGACTCGGTGCTGGCGCAAACCCATGCCGATCTCGACTACTGGGTGATCGACGGCGGATCGACCGACGGCACGCGCGAGGTCATCCGCGCCTACGAGCCCCGCTTCAACGGACGGATGCGCTGGGTGAGCGAGCGCGACGACGGGCTCTACCACGCCATCAACAAAGGGATCGCGCGCGCCGAAGGCGACGTGGTCGGCATTCTCAACGCCGACGATTTTTTCGCCGGTGAGCGGGTGCTGGAGCGGGTGGCGCTGGCGTTCGGACAGACTCCGGAGCCGGTCGATGCGGTCTACGGCGACGTCTGTTTCGTCCGTCCCGGCGCGCTCGCGCGCGTGGTGCGCTACTACTCGGCGCGCAGGTTCCGTCCGTGGATGCTGCGCTGGGGCTTCATGCCGCCGCACCCGGGTTTCTACTGCCGGCGCGAACACTTTTCGCGCCTCGGTCTCTACCGCACCGATTTCGCCATCGGTGCCGACTACGAGCTGCTGATCCGTTTCCTGTGGCATGCGCGCCTCCGCGCCCGCTACCTCCCCGGCGCGCTGGTGGTGATGCGCACCGGCGGCAAAAGTACGCAGTCGTGGCGGAGCACGCTGACGCTCAACCGCGACATCGTCCGCGCCTGCCGCATCAACGGCATCTACACCAACCTCGCCCTGCTGCTACCGAAATACGGGTTCAAACTGTTTGAACTGCTGGCACGGCGCCGCTGCTCCGAACGCGCGCCATGCGTCGCGCCGCGCGGGGACGGGAGTCCATGAAACCGATTCTGATCACCGGCGCATTCGGCTTTGTCGGCACGAACCTCTCGACGTACCTGCGCGCACGCGGCTACGATCTGTGGGCGCTGGATGTCGCGGTGGCGGCCGGGCGGGCGTCCGCCGCGCCTCATGCCTACGGGCGGGTGTTCACATGGGAGGACTTCAACACGCTGCCGACGGCCGGGGTGGCGGCGGTCGTCCACCTGGCCGGCAAGGCCCACGACACCCGCCATGCGGGTGATCCCCATGCCTATTTCACGATCAATGCCGGTCTCACCGGGGCGCTCGTCGCGCGGTTGACCTCCGAGCCCGCCACGCGGACGATCCCCTTCGTGCTGTTCAGTTCCGTCAAGGCGGTGGCCGATTCCGTGGACGGCGTGCTGACCGAGGCTGCCGCGCCCGATCCGCGGACCCCCTACGGCCAGAGCAAACTGGAGGCGGAGCGGATCGTCGGCGGGGCGCCGCTCGCCGGCACGATCCTGCGCCCCTGCATGATCCATGGACCGGGGAACAAGGGAAACCTCAACCTGCTCTGCAAGGTCGCCGGCCGCGGCCTCCCCTGGCCGCTGGGCGCGTTTGACAACCGGCGATCCTTCGCCGCCATTGGGAACGTCTGCGCCGCGGTCGAGCGGGTGCTCGCGGGCGCGGTGCCGCCGGGGACCTACCAGGTGGCCGACGACGATCCACTGTCGACGAACGAACTGATCGCATGGATCGCCGAGTCGGCGGGGCGCCGGGCGCGCGTCTGGCGGGTGCCGCCGCGCTGGGTGCGCGGCGCCGCGCGGGTCGGCGACGCGCTCCACCTGCCGCTCACGAGCGAGCGGTTGCGCAAGCTGACCGAGTCGTACGTGGTCTCCAATGCAAAGCTCAAGCGGGTGCTCGGCTGGGAACGGATGCCGGTTGCCGCCCGCGACGGGATGCGCCTCACGCTGGAGAGCTTCCGGTAGCAAAGAGCCCCGGACACTGGCGCATCCCCCCGTTTCATTGACTTGCATGCGCCTGTCGCCGGCGCATCGGCGACGGGGCATGAGCCAAGTGGGGCCGACGTTGCA
>CAYVKQ010000253.1:0-5088 GCA_964451945.1 uncultured Lentisphaerales bacterium | reverse complement strand
ACGGGATTTCGATAGCCATTCAGGATGCGTGGCTGGAGCGCTCCAGGTGCAGAAGCTGGAGAACATCCTGCAATCCGCCGGGTTTCGACAATCCGGTGTGAGGGTCAAGGAGGCGAGCAAGGAGTTCATCAGGGACTGGTTTCCCGGCAGCGGAGTCGAGCAGTTTGTCCGGTCGGCGGACGTGCAAGGGGTGAAGCCGTGTCAATGAAGCCACGCGACATTCCAAAGAGACCCGGAAACTTGTTCATCGAGCTCCTCCCTGCCCAAAGGCACCCTCCATTTCGGTGCCATGAATTGTGACGCAACGTGCCCGTTGCCGTTTGGTTTTTGGGCTTCACAAATGGCGCACGAAATGCTATGATTACATAAATCATGATCCGCATGTTCATGCGTCTGGCAACCGGATGGATGCTCATCGTAAGCCTGCTGGCGGTCGGCAGGCCCGGATGGGTGGTGTGCCTTGGCGATGACGGGCATCTGACGATGAAACCCGATCACCAGGGCCACTGCGGTCATGCGCACGACGCGACCGATGCGCAGGATGAGGATGCGGCCCTGTGGGAGGCAAGCACCGCCGCATGCGAGACGAGCGGGTGCGTCGATTTGTCGCTCGGGGGCGACAGTTTGTTGCATATCTTGAAGCCTGCGACACAGGACCGGCTCAAAATACCGAATGGCCTCCCGTTCTACCGGATCGGCGGCGCGCCCCTTGCGCAAGCCGGCGGCCAGCGAAGCCAGCGGCTGGCTACTGGCGCAACGCACCTTCCTGCTCAATCGCTTCTTGAGCAGCGTACCATCGTCCTCCTTCTTTGATTGGCGCAGCGGCCTTGGACGCACATCGCGTGCGCCGCGGTCTTTCCCCGCACCCGTTACGTGGCGTTTCCGTCGCCTGGTGCGGGGCCTCCCTCCCGGACTCTGGCGCATCGCGTATGCCGTGCGCGCATCGTTTGGGGTTCCCGTATGCATCGATCATCAAAAGGATTTCCATGGGACACCAGTCTTGTATTTCCAGAATACTGCCAGTTACGGGGCTGGCGTCGCTGCTGGCGGGGTGCGCAGCGACCGGCTCCCGCTCGGCGATGCCGCCGCCTCGGCCGCTGGGGGCGGAATACGCCGCTGTGGAAGCCACCGCGGGCATGGCGGAAAACGATCCCTTTCCCGATGTGCTAACCCTGTCAGACGCGCTGGCGCTCGCCCTGCGCGGCAACCCTGGGCTGGCGGCCTTTTCGCACGAGGTGCGGGCCGCCGAGGCCAGAATGCTCCAGGCGGGGCTTCTGCCGAATCCCGAGCTGGAACTGGGTGTCGACGAGGTTGATCGCGACGGCGCGGGCTTCGATTCCGCCGAGACGTCGGTCGTTCTCGGTCAGTTGTTCGAACTGGGCGGCAAGCGAAAATGGCGCAAGCACATCGCACGGACGGAAGGCGAATTGGCGGGGTGGGACTACGAGTCGAAACGGCTCGATACGTTCGCCGAGACGGCCAGGCGGTTTCTTGCGGTTCTTGCGGCGCAAGCACGATGTGAATTGGCCCGCTTGGGCGTGGAACTGGCGGACAGAACGAACCAGGCCGTTGTCGAACGGGTCAAGGCCGGCAAGGAACCGCCGCTCCAGGCGTCCAGGAGCGAGGCCGAACTGGAGATGGCGCGTCTCGACGCCGCGGGTGCCGAAGCGGCATTGGCGGCTGCCCGTCAGAAGCTAGCGGCCGCCTGGGGGGCGCAACAGGCGGTATTCACAAAGGTTCAAGGGGACCTGAACCGAATGCTAGAGGTTGTTCCCCCGTTGGAGATGTTGCGTCCATTTCTGGCACAGAACCCGGAACTGGCGCGGTGGGAGACGGAAATGCGCTTGCGGCGGGCGACGCTGGCATCGGCAAAGGCGGCCCGCGTTCCCGATCTGCAGGGATCGGTGGGTGTTGTCCATTACGAGGAGGACGGCACGGATGCGCTGGCTTTCAGCGTGGGGTTGCCGTTGCCGCTTTTCGACCGGAACCAAGGGAACATCGCCGCGGCACGCCAGGGCCTGGACAAGGCCGAGGCGGAGCGCCAGGCGGCAGCGCTTGCGCTGGCGGGCGAACTGGCGGAAGCGCATGCCGTTCTCACGGTCGCGCACCAACGGATGTCGGTATTGCGCGGCAGGGTTCTGCCCGCCATGGAACAGGCGTTCCAGGCCGCGCACGTGGGGTATGAACAGGGCAAGTTCGGCTTTCTCGATGTGCTCGAAGCGCAACGAAGCCTGTTCGAGGCTCAAGCCGCCTTGCTGGACGCGCAGGGCAGCTATCACACCGCCGTCATCGACATCCAGAGACTTACGGCAACCGACCTGGAAGCACTCACGAACGAAGTGAAGGAGAACTAGAGCCATGACACCGATTCAAGCGACGATCATGAGCAAGCGGCCGGGGCAGCTCGCCGGCATCGGACTCGCCCTGCTTTGGGCCGTTGCGCTGCCGACCGCGGTGCGCGCACAAGACAGCCATGCGGGACACGACCACGCGGAGCATGCCGCGGAAGACCCTGGCGGGCACGCCGAGGGCGGGGCACACAGCCACGGGGAGGCCGTTGAACAACATGGTGAAGAGGAGGAGGGACTGCGCCTGACGCCGGAACAACGCAGGCGTTTCGGGATCGTGGTGCGGCCCGCGGGTCCGGGAACGCTGGCGAATGAGGTCAGTCTGCCGGGTGCGGTCATGTTCAACCAGGATCGCGTCGTGCATGTCGTGCCGCGTGTGGCCGGCATTGCCCGCGAGGTTTTCAAGAGCGTGGGCGACGCCGTGGATGCCGGCGAGGTTCTGGCGGTGATCGAGAGCCGGGAACTGGCCGACGCGAAGTCGGAGTACCTGGCCGCCAGGGCGCGCGAAGGGCTTGCGGCGAAAACCTTCGCGCGGGAGAGGACGCTGCGCGAGAAACAGGTCTCCTCGGAACAGGACTACCTGGAAGCCGAGCAGGCGTTGGCGGAGGCGCGGATCGAATTGCGTTCGTCCGAACAGAAGCTGCACGCTCTGGGACTGCCGGAACACGATGTGAAAGGTCTGGATGCCGGGCTTGACGAGGCCATCACGCGTTACGAGATCCGATCGCCGATCGCCGGAATCGTCACCGAGCGGCATGTCGCCCTGGGGGAAAGCCTGAAGGACGATGCGGATGTCTTCACGGTAGTGGACATGAGCACGGTGTGGGTGCATTTGACGGTCTTCACGAAGCATCTGGGCGCCGTGCGGCCGCATCAGGAGGTCATTCTGCGGGCGGAACACAGCGGAGCTCAGGCGCGTGGCGAGATCTCCATGGTCACCCCTTTCGTGGAGGAGTCGACACGCTCGGCCACCGCGCGCGTGGTTTTGGACAACAGCGACGGCGCCTGGAGGCCGGGCACGTTCGTCACCGGCTTCATCAGCAATTCCGGGACAAGCCTGCCGGTCGTGGTCCCTAAGCACGCCGTGCAGAACATCGAGGGCCGCGACGTCGTGTTCGTGGAGCACGAGGGCGCCTTCGAGATGAATTCCGTGACCGTGGGCCGCGCGGACCGCACCCGTGTCGAAATTGTCGCCGGATTGAAGCCCGGAACGCCGGTTGTGGCGGAGGGGGCCTTTCAGCTCAAGGCCACCGTGATCACCAGCGCGCTCGGCTCGCACGCCGGACACGGACATTGAACCCGGTGCCGCCAAGGTCGCCGCAAAAAGACGGAGGACGTCAATGATTGACAGAATGACACAAGCCTCTTTGAAAGTACCGGGGCTCGTCTTGCTTGCCGTAATGGCCGTTCTGGGCATCGGTGTCTACCAGTATCGCCAGATGCCGGTTGACGCCTTCCCCGACATATCGCCCATCATGGTGCCGGTGTTCGCCGAAGGCCACGGCATGGCCCCCGAAGAAATCGAACGGCTGATCACCTACCCGATCGAATCGGCCATGAACGGTTTGCCGGATGTGACGCAGATCAAGTCCACCTCGGCCTTCGGGATGGCGGTGGTCTACGTGTATTTCAAGGACAGCACCGACATTTATTTCGCCCGGCAGCTCGTCGGCGAGCGTCTGGCGAGCGTGCTGGCGGAACTGCCGGAGACCGGCGAGCCGCCAAGCCTGGGCCCGATCTCGACGGGGCTGGGGCAGATTTTCCTCTATTACCTGGAGGCCGACCCGGATGTCGTGGACACGGAAGGCAAGCCGCTCGATACCTGGCTAAGGGAATTGAACGACTGGGTCGTGAAGTTCCAGCTCCAGACCGTGCCCGGCGTGACGGACATCCTCTCCATCGGCGGCCATGTCCTGCAGTACCAGATTCGCGTGAATCCGAACGCGCTGCTCAAATACGCCCTGACCCTGGAGGATCTCGTCGAAGCCGTCAACGCCAACAACCGCAACGTCGGCGGACAGTTCCTGGTCCTGGGTTCGGAGGAGCACCTCGTGCGCGGTGTCGGGCTGGTGGAGAGTCTGGAGGACATGCAAAACATCGCCGTCAAGGACGACGATGGCCGCCCCATCCTGCTCGCCGACGTCGCGGAAGTGGAATACGGCAACGAGATCCGTCGCGGCGTCGTGACGCTGAACGGCGAGCGCGAGGCCGTGTCGGGCATGGTCCTGAAGCTCTTCGGCGAGAACACGTCGCAGGTGATCGAGCGGCTTTACGAGAAGGTGGAGCAAGTCAAGCGCACCCTGCCGGAAGGGGTGACGATCGTTCCCTACTACGAGCAGTCCGAACTGGTGCGCAACGCCACCTGGACGGTCAAGAAGTCGCTGCTGATCGGCGGACTGCTGGTCATCGTCACTTTGGGGCTGTTTCTGGGAAATTTCCGCACCGCCTTCATTGTGGCCCTGTCGCTGCCGATCTGCGCGCTGATCGCCGTGTTGTGCATGGGGATGCAGGGCATCTCGGCGAACCTGATGTCGCTGGGCGGCATCGCCATTGCCATCGGGATGCTCGGCGACGGGGCCATCGTGATGGTCGAAAACCTGTTCCGCCACCTTGGCGAGCGTCACGGGCGGGGCGAATCGAAGGCGACGGTCATTTTCGAGGCGGCCCGGGAGGTGAACCGGCCGATCGTGTTCTCGATCGCGATCATCATCGTCGTGTTCCTGCCGCTCTTCACGCTGGA
>CAYVKQ010000252.1:0-5104 GCA_964451945.1 uncultured Lentisphaerales bacterium | reverse complement strand
GCGCTTCCCCGACGGCCGGCACCGTTTTCTTTACGCTTCCGGGCTTCGAACCTAGGCTGAAGTTCCAGCCTTTTTGCGATGCTCTTCCCATGCTCATCCTGTTGTCAAGCAACAAGATACATTTCAAGCGATGCGCTCTTTCCCGTTCCGCCTACTGGGGACATCGCACCCGTGTTCAGGGCACTTTGACTCCCAGCAGGCGAAACGCCTCACTCTGATGCGCCGTGGCCTCTGTTGGGCGCTGGAAACGAGCGGCGTGCCTGCCTTCCCCGACACGGCAGGTGTTGGAACATAGCGTGGACAACACGCTGAGCAGGCCGTTGAAGTGCCGTAGCGGCAGGCCATCGTGCGAGCGCTTGGTGTTCTTCTTGGCCAGCGCGCTGTCCGACGCGATGGCCCGCGCAACAGGGTCACGCATAGCGCGGGCCAGCGCCAGATCCTCCTCCACGAATAACAGGGGCGCCAAGGCTTCACGCATATGCCACTCGACGTAATACGCCAGCATGCACAGGAACATATGGGCGCGAACCCGGGTCTCGATGCGATGGTGGATGGGGCGCATACGCAGATCAAGGCCCTTGAGCGTCCGGAACGCCTTTTCGACGTCGCCCAGTTGCTTGTACGCCCGCACGGCGTCTTCCGCGCTCAGGGTGTCGGCCGGCTCGGGCGTGCGGATGATATAGACGCCGTCGAGCGCCTTCTCGCGGGCGATGGAGTCTTCCTTGCGGGACCAGCGCAGAAGGTTGTCCGCGATTTCCAGAGCGAAATGCTTGGCGACCTTGTAGCGGTTGACGCCCCGGCCGACCTTCTGGCCGATCTGTGCGGCGCTCAGAGGCTTGGCGGTGCGGCGGGCCACAGTGGCGGCCGCCTTGGCCAGCCACTTCTCCGTTGCCTCCAGAAGTTCGGTGCGCGTCCGGTCCCGGTCCATGGCCAGCACCGGGTTGAAGCAGGCGATCAGCCGTTCGCCGGGAAAATCCGCATGCGCGATTTCGGCCAGATTCTTCTGATCGAAGAGGGGCGCGCCGGTCTGCCCGCGCGATTCAAGCAGTTTGCGGATGTCCCCGCTGCGCAGACACGAGATCCAACCGCACCCTTCCAGGTTCCGCAGTTTCTCGATCTGCGCCGACGTGAGCATGCCGCGGTCGCCCACCAATACAAAGCGGCCGATGCCGAAGCGTTTGCGCATGGCGTCGACTTGGTCGGGAACCGTTGTCGGATCGCCCGTATTGCCGGGGTAGACGGAAATGGCCACCGGTCGGCCGCCGTCGTCGGTCAGCAGACCGTAGGCTATGGCTGGCAGTTTCAGCCCGTCGCGGTTGTGGCAGCGCGTCGCCAGCGGACAATGCGAACCGTAGTAGGAACTGCTCGACAGGTCGTAGAACACACGGCCGCCGGCGCTCAGATGCCGCTGCGCCAGTTTCTTCTCGATGAACGGCTGGCGCGTCAACACCCAGTCCATGGCCGCGTACAGGTCGTCCTCGTTGGCATCCTGCACGCCGAAGTCGTCGGCAAGGGTCGTGTCGGCGAACCGCGCCACCGTGGCCAGTTTGGAGTCGGGCCGCAACACGCGCTGCGCGACCATGGCCAGCACCAGGTCGCGTTCCCGGCAAGGCTTGGATGCGATCAGATCCGTCATGGCCAGCCGCTCCATGGTTCCTTGCACGGCGCGGACATGTCCGCAGGGCAGGGACTTTTCGACGACGAAATAGTCCGCCGCACCCACCAGGCGTTCGCCCTTGAGCGCCGCCCGTAGCGCGACCACCGCCTCCGGCGGCAGCGCGGACAGATTGGCCAAGGTCCGCTTGATGGTGCGCCCGCCCGCGCGGTGGTCTTCGCGCAGCAACACGGCGGGCGGTGACGAGCGATTCGGAACGATGTCGATGTACATGGGGATACGGTACAGTATTCAGCTTGAGATGTCCAAGTAATAATCTGAATAGAGTTACTATTACATGGGCACAAATGGAACGGAAATTGCTACAGTTTGAGGTGCGTAAATAGGCTTCCGCCAACGGGTTGCGAGCATAAAATGAGCATCAAAGAGGCTGGAACTTCAGGTTAGCAACCCGGAACTCTATCCGCCCCGTTGCGCCACCGACGGCACGTTCTACTGGGGCGTGATCAGCATGGGCACGCAGATCATTGTCCGCTGAAGCAGCCTTCGGTGGACCAGACGGCCAACAGTGGGGCACGCGGAAAAAGGCAGTTCCGCAAACTGCGACCGTTCCCTACTGTCCCGCCCGCGGCGGCGCGAGGTCGATCACGACGGTGCGCTGGGAGGGGTGGACGAGGGCGCGGTTGACCTCCAGCAGCGCGGGGTAGAACTCGGGCGGCAGCAGCGCCGGTGCGGTGCGCAGGCGGCGTTCGTAGCGGAGCCGCATGCCGCCGCCGGGGAGTGTTTCGCGCGCGGCGGCGCCGTCGACGCTTCCCGCATCGCCGGGAAGTGCGAGCGCAACCGCCGCGGGCTGCACGGGGACGGCGGCCGCGGCGCCGGGCGGCAGATCGACGGTGCAGGTCCACTGGTGGTCGCTGTCGGAACCCAGCAGCAGCGGGTTGACGCGCCGGTCGTCGCGGAGCGCCACGGCGGTCGACGGGGCGTCGGGGAGCAGCAGGGTGAGGGCATCGCCGTCGCGCACGGCGTAGCGTTCGGCACGCACTGCGAAGGCGCGGTAGCCGGGATAGGCGTCGAGCGCGGTCACGAGGTCGCCCGCCGGTTCGGCGGCGCGGGAGACGCCGCCCACCAGCTCGAGGTGGTGGCGCCGGCGCTCTTCGGGCGGCATCTCGGCGTACTGTCTGCGGAAGAGGCCGCAGGCGTTGCCGTAGTACCAGTTCGTCACCGTGACGACGGCGGTTCCCTCTTTGTCGAGCGCGAGGTGCCACTCGGTGCGGGAGCGGTCGCGGAATTCGGGCGCGACGGTTACGCGCCCTTCGTCGCCGTCGAGCGTCAGCTGGGGGTGGTCGTCGAAAGCGGTCGCGCCGGGGACGCTGTACTGGTCGCCGTCGCCCAGGTAGAGCGGCGGTTGCCGGGCGGCGCCGAAGAGGCGCCGCAGTAGGCAGCGGCGGCGGTTCACGCGGACGAGCGCCTGTCCGAAGGCGGCGGGGCTCTCGAAGCGGCGCGCGTCGGCGTAGAGGGCTTCGGGGCGCTGGCGCGACGGGTTCACCAGGACCGGCTCGGCGTCGAACCCGACGGCGCGCAGCATGGCCGCGAGCAGGATGCAGCGGTCGGCGCTGTGGCCGTAGCCCTCGGCGAGGGTCTGGTCGGCGGGCGACACGCACTGACCGGGCGGGAGCGCCGTGAAGGAGGGACCCGCGTGGCGGACGGTGCGCAGCACGAAATCGCGGATCGCGCGGATCGCCGCGTCGTCGGAGCCTGCGGCGCGGGCGAGGGCGCGGGCCTGCGCCGCGGCGGCCTGCCGGCCGTGCATGGCGCGGGAAAAGGCGGCGCGCGTTTCGGCGAGGCCGTCGGCGGGGTCGCCGGCGGCGGCGAGGAGCGCCGGCCGGAAGAGACGCCACGGCGGCAGCCCCGCCTCGCTCACGGTCGCGGCCTGCGGACCGGCGGTCCAGCGCCGGACGATGCGGCCGTCCGCCTCGGCAACGGTGGCGGCGAGCGAGGCGTCGTGGAAGGTCCGCGACTCGAACGCGAGGCCGGCCGGCGCAGTGATCTCCACCGTTTCACGATCGACGGGATCGAAACCGCCGAAGCCGGCCGCGAGGGTGAAGCGCGGGGCGTTCGTCTGCGTGGTGCGGATGACAGTGGTGATGACGCTCCCCGTCTCGACGCCGGGGAGGTTGGCCACGAGGGTCTTGGCGGCAGGGTAGCGGGGGGCACCGCCAACCCAGTCGGCGTCCATGCGGTTGATCTCTTTTTGACTGATCGTGAACACCGCGCCATTGGCGTTGGAGACGGTGGCGCTGAGCAGGTCCGCCGTCTGCCAGGCGGGGTTGTAGCCGACGGTCACCTCGGCCGCCCGCTTCTTGCCCGCGTAGGCGAGGACCTGCGTGACGCGCGTTTCGGTGCGGCTCCACGAGCGGCTGTCGGCTAGGTCGTAGCGGGTATGGACGTCGAGGACGCGCAGGTTGGGGCGGGCGGCGCCGGCGCCGGAGGCGAAGGCGGGGCGCTTGCGGGCGGCGACCTCCATCTCCTGCAGGGAGGCGCGCAGGTCGGCGTATTCGGCGGGGGTGAATTCGGGCTGTTCGATGCGGTAGGTCAGCGTGCCGGTGAGGGTTTTGCCGTCGGCGGCGGTTTCAAGGGCGAAGCGGATCCCCGAGCGGTCGATGCGCGTCGCTTCGGGCAAACGCAGCGGCGCGCCAAGCGCTTCGCCGGTCTCGATGGCGACGGTCTCCTCGATGCCGCAGGCGATCTCCGTCTCCAGGATGTACTTCCGCTCCTTCAGCCCGGTGGGGCCGACCAGGAAGTTGACGTAGCCGAGGGAGGTGCCGAGCCACGGAAGGGGCGCCACGTCGGTGCCGTCGCCGCGGACCGGCCAGTCGAGGACGCGGCCGGCGAGGCGGACGGTGAGCGGCTGGGCGGTGTCCCGCAGGTCGTCGGGGCGGATAACGCAGTCGAGCAGCTCGGCGCCGGAGAGGCGGGCCTTGAGCAGACCCTCGAAGAATCGGCGGCGTTCGTCGGGTTTCCGGCGCACGAGGAAGTTGCGGTAGGCGGTGTCGTTGATGCCGTCGAAGCGCAGGTCGGTGTGGAGGGTGAGGGTGCCGGCGGCGTCGGCCGTGCCGCGCGAGGCGATGTGGAGCAGGTTGCTGGCGGCAGGGACGACGGGCGAGACGCGGAGGGGGTCGCCTGCGGGGGTGGCGACGAGGTAGCTGCGGTTGCAAAGGTAGGAGGGGAGGAGGTCGCGGGCATTTTCGTCGGTGGGGTCCATCAGCACGTAGGGCGCGGCATCGGGGGCGGCGCCCGCCGCCGGATCGCGTGTGGCGGCGACAATGGCGTGGTTGAAGTAGGGGAGGGGGACGTCGGGGTCGAGTTTGGCCCCCGCGTGGATCAGCACGGGGAACGCCTCGATGCCGCCGAGACGCAGGAGGGAGACCAGCAGCGCGGCCTTGTCGCGGCAGACGCCGTAGCGGTTGTGGAAGGTCATCGAGACGTCGT
>CAYVKQ010000251.1:0-5119 GCA_964451945.1 uncultured Lentisphaerales bacterium | reverse complement strand
GGTTAGTTCGTTTTCCAGCGGTGACATGGTCGCCTTTCCCGATGCCGCTTCATTTTCCCTTCTTGATCGGTCCGCGGCCGAGCGGGCCGACCTCTTCGAGTTTCACATCGTCGACGAAAAATTCGCCGGCCTTGCCGCCGATGCCGACCAGATGGATCACGACGAAGTCGCAGTTCTCCCAGAAGGAATAGGCCAGGTCGGTCAGGTCGCGCTGCGGGATCTCGACGCTCTCGGTCGCCCAGCTCCGCCTGACGTTGGAGAACTGGGCGGTTCCCTTCTCGCCCGCGAACGAGAGGACCGGCCCCTTGAAGGCGTCGCGCACCTGGTCGTTGGAGGGCGTATTGCTCTTCTTGGCACCGGGCTTCCACCGCTTGCCCATCACGTAGATCCGCCCGGAGGGTCCGGTCGAGCGCGCCGCGACCGTCAGCTTGTAGCGCTTGCTCGGATCGACGCGGATCGGGTGGCTCAGCGCCTGCACCCCCTGGTTGTCGGTGACGGTCTGGCTGAGCGTGAACTTCAGCACATGCTTGCGGCCGCCATCGGGGACGACCGAGACGAGGGAGCGGTTGCCCTTGAGGAAGTCGTGGTCGGGGAAGTCGACCAGCCACGATTCCACCCCGTTCTCGAACCCGCCGTTGCGGTCGGCGAGCAGGTTGTCGCCGGCGCCGGCGGCGGTCAACGCGCCGGCGGTCCAGGCGATGCAGCAGAGGTGTTTCCAGGTCATCACTTCATCCCCCCCAATTTTCTCGCGATCCATTCTAGCGCCAGCAGCCCGATCAGGCAAGCCAGCAGCCACGGGTTCTGCCACAGCGAGGTGTACTCCATGCGGCGTTCCTGTTTCTCGGCGACGCGCAGGTCGCGCAGCACGGCGTCGAGATCCGCGGGCGGAGCGTAGCGCCCGCCGCCGCCGCGGGCGAGGGCGCGCAGGACGCGGACGTCGGCCGGCTTCTCGACCGTCTCCTGCGACACGGCGCGCGCGCTGAAGAAGCAGGGGGACGATTCGACGCGGCGGCCGTCGATCTCGACCGCGGCGACCGCCTTCCAGTTGCCCGCCTCGTCGGGCGTGATCCCGGCCACGTACCCCTGGGTGTCGCGGCCGCCGGGCCCCGGGATCAGGCGGCCGGCGAAGGCGAGCGGAAGGGTCCGCCCCGACGGCGCGACGACGTCGCAGGTGATCTTCCACGCGCGCGGCGCGGCACCCGCCGGTTCGATGAGGCGCGCCTCGAGCATGGCCGGCTCGCCCACGGCGATGGCGGCGGCGTCGGTGTAGAGCTCCAGATGGTACTGCCCCGTCTCCTCGGCCGAGGGCGACATCCACTCGATGATCTGCCGCCAGAAGAGGGCGTAGGGCTTGTCGGCGGTCGGCTGCAGCACCCAGCGCCACAGCGAGTCGGTGAGGATCGCCAGCACCTTTCCCTGGCCGTAGGGGCGCGAGAGGAGGAGCGGCTCGGCGCCCCCCTCGGTTTCGGCCTCGGCCAGGGTGAGGGCGGCGGCGTTGGCGGTCGCGCCACCGAAGACGGTGAGCACCGGCGGCAGGTCGGCCGGCAGGTCGGCGGTGCGGGCGAAGGCGGGGTGGGCGCGCCCCTCGGCGGTCCAGCGGACCGTGTAGCGCCCTTCGCGCGCCGGGCCTGGGGTGCGGGTGAAGGGGAGGAGCCCGGCCAGCGGGGTGGCGGCGATCCCCTGCGGCCCCCAGAGACGGTCGCCGCCCAGCAGGACCAGGCTACCGCCCTTCTCGACAAAGTCGGCGATGACGCGGCATTTCCCGGCGTCGAGGGCGTCGGCGTCGAAGTCGCCGAGGATGATGATCTTGTTCTCGGCGAGCTGTTCGGAGGAGATTTCAAGCAGGCGGCCGGGCTTGTCGCCGTAGGCGATGAAGACGCCGCCGGGGCCGCGGAAATAGGCGAGCGGCGTGATGGTACGGTTGGCGTAGAGCTCGCGGACGACGTGCTTGCTCTCGAAGCGCGGAGTGTTTTCCAGGAACAGGACGCGGTTCTGCGCGTCGAGCACCGTCACGGCGACGGCGAGATCGTTGTCGTTCGTCTGCGCCTCGCGCGGCAGGGGCGGGATGCGGACCGTCCACACTTCGGGACCGACCGCGGGGTGCGGCAGGGCGAACTGAAGGTCGCGCGAGCCCCCTTCGGGCGGAAGCTGCACCGACGCCTGCTCGACCGGCTTGCCGTCGCGCAGCAGCAGCACGGTGAACGATTCGCCGCGGATGCCGTTGCCGGCGAGGGTGGCGGTGAGCGTGGTGTCCCAGTCGACCACGGCGCGGCGCGGCGTCTCGACTGCTTCGACGCGCACGTCGGGGGCGTCGTCGGCCTCGGCGGGAGACTCAAGCTCGGCGACGAAGATCGGCGCCGGCCACGGACCGTCGGCCCAGGCACCGCGCCGCTCGCGGGTGTCGACGCCGTCCGAAAGCAGCAGCACGCCGGCGATCTCCTGGCCGCGGGCGCGGTCGAACAGGCGGGCGAGGCCGGCATTGAGGAGCGTGGCCGAACCGGAGGGCGCGAGGCCGGCCGCCTGTTCGAGCGTGAGCGGCATGCCGAGCTCGGCGGCGAAGGGGTAGACCTCGACCTGGCAGCGGGCGCGCAGGGTGCGCGACCATCCCTGCGCGAGGAAATCCCGCGCCTTCTCCCAGCGGGTCGCCTGCGACGCCGGATCGTGGTTCTGCGTCATCGACGCCGAGGTGTCGAGCAGCACGAAGAAACGCGGCCGGATCTTCTCGACCGTGGCTTTCTTCATCCCCGGCAGCAGCAGGACCCAGAAAAGGAGGCCGAGGAAGAGGATGCGCAGCGCGAGGACGACGGCGCCGCGGGGCGTCCGCGGCAGGTGGCGGATGAACCCGAAGACCGCCCAGCCCAGGGCGCCGAGGAACGCCGCCAGCAGCAGCAGCGCGGGGATCGTGTGTTCAAATGTCCAGTCGGCTGTCATGGCGTGTTCAAGTGCTGCCGGTCACCTTGCCGGCGGCGTCGATGGTCAGGGAATCGGTCAGTTTCGCCCCCTTGCGCAGGGTGCGGTTGGCGAACCACCACTCGGTGAGCGCCAGGGCCAGGATGAGCCAGAGGAGCGGTTCGGCGAGCGCGCGTCCGTTGTGCAGGTCGTCGGCCGCGGCGAGGAGGTCCTCGGGGGTGCGCGCGGCGCGGAAGGTCCTGAAGGCCGTCCAGGCGGCGAGGTCGCCGGGCGACGCCGGGTCGAGCCGCGATTCGGCGCGGTCGGCGTTGGCGGCGAGGACCGCCGCGGGCTCGCCGCCGCCGGGACGGACGCGGGTGTAGAAACCCGGTTCGGCGAGCGGCTCGACGACGTAGGCCCGGTTGCCGGCGTCGCGCAGCGCCGCCTCGCGCCCGGAAGGGGCGAGCAGTCGGTCGTCGCCGGTGAAGCCGGAGAGGACCTCGACGGCGGGCAGCTCGGCGTGGAGCGGCACGAACGGCGGATGCTGCGTCGCCCCCGCGCCGTGGCGGATGATCTGGTGGACGACGGGAACGAAGAAGGCGGTCAGCGGCAGTGTGCTCCAGTCGCGGTCGGCGCCGACGGCGAACTGGAACACCTTGCCCCGCCCGGCGGCGCGGACCAGCAGGAACGGCTGGTCGTTGCCGGCCGTCAGCACCACCGACGCGTCGGTTTCGGGCGGTTCGAAGACGAGGACGCGCTTGAGCGCGACCATGGGCACCACGCCCTGCGGGAAGCGGAACGAACGGAAGATCTCGTCCTCGCGGCTGACGCGGCCGATGGAACGGGCGGCGTCGGCGACCGCTACGCCGAGCGTCTCCCGCACCCGGGCGGGCAGCAGGGGCCCCAGATCGGCGTAGGCCTGCGGCGCGGCGCGGTCGCCGGCGAAGAGGGCGAGGACGCCGCCGGCGCGGACGTACTCCTCCAGCCGCAGGATCGCCTGGCCCGAAAGCGGCAGGGCGTCGGCCAGGAAAACCGCCTCGTAGGCGGCCAGGTCGGCCTGGTCGAGCTCGGCCGGGGCGATCGCGCGCACGGCGTCGGCGCCGCCGCCGGGGGCGAGCGCCGCGCGCAGGAAACGGGTCGCGTGGTCGGGGCCGGCGACCAGCACCGGCAGCCGGTCGCGGACGCGCAGGAGGAAGAGGAACTCGTCGTCGCAGGGGAGTGCGTCGACCGTGGTGCGGAGGCGGCCGAGCCAGGTCCCCGGCTCCAGCCCCGGCAGTGCGAGCTCGACGGCGGTCTCGGTGTCGGCCTCGGCGAGGACGCCGCGGGTGAGGCGTTCCTCGTCGCCGGTGGCGACAGTGAGCGAGACCTCCCGCGCCGGCCCCGTGCGGCCGAGCGTGGCGGTGAGGCGGGCGGTCTGGCCGGCGAGCACCAGCGGCGGCGCCAGGGCGAGGGTGGCGGGCCAGGTGTTCTCCGGCCTCTCGGCGCCCGCCAGCAGGGCGAAGAGCGGGATGCGGTCGCGGTGCTCGCGCGCGATGACGGCGGCTCCGGGATTGGCCGCGTCGCCGTCGTCGGCCGCCGCGCGGAACCCCTGCCAGGGGAGGGCCTGGCCGTCGGTCAGCACGTAGACCTCGCGGTCGCGGTTGCCGTCGCGCTGCTGCTCCATGGTGAAGAGGGCGAGCGCGACTGCCTCGTCGATGGCCGAAGAGCCATGTTCCCAGGCGAGGGCGCGGACCGCCTGCAGTGCGGCGGCCGTCTCGGTGGTCGGCTTCTCGATCACCGGCACCGGGGTCTCGGCGGCCAGGTAGACGCACACCCGGTCGCCGGGGCCGAGCCCCTCGATCAGCGCGGCGGCGGTCTCCTTGGCGACATCGAAGACCGGCCCGCGCTCGGTCTCGTAGGCCATGCTGTAGGAGGCATCGATCACGATCGCCACGTCGCGCCGCGTGCGCGCCAGCCAGTCGGCGGCGGCGGTCTTGCGGATGACCGGCATGGCGAAGGCGCAGGCGAGCGCCAGCAGCAGCAGCGTGCGCAGCAGCCAGAGGATCAGGTTCTCGAACCGCACGCGGCTGGAAGAGCGCTTCTGCGCGATTTTGAGGAAGCGGAGGGTGGGGAAGGGGGTCAGCACCGTCCGCCGGCGCTGGAAGAGGTGCAGCGCCAGCGGGATGGCGGCGGCGGCGAGCGCCCAGAGGAACAGCGGATTGAGGAAAACGAGCATGGCTTAGGGGTGTCT
>CAYVKQ010000250.1:0-5148 GCA_964451945.1 uncultured Lentisphaerales bacterium | reverse complement strand
GTCTGGACGACCGCCTTCAGCGCCTTGACTTCGGCCGGCGGGATGAGCGTGAGCGCATGGGCCTCGCCGCCGCTGATCCACTCGCCGAAGAGGATGGCGTCGCCCTTGGGAAGCGCGGCCACGTCTTCGGCCGGGAGGTTCGGGACCAGATGGAGCGCCATGCGCGCCAACCCGGAGAGGGAGAGACGGCCGATGGCGCAGGGGGCGGCGGGCGGTGCCAGCGCCTTGTGAATCCGCGCCGCTTCGACCGCGGGTTGCGGCGGCGCGCCGATCCGGTCGATCGCCTGTTCGATCATGGCGGGCGCGCCCATGCCGAAAGCCAGCGACCCGCCGACGGCGGCATACTCGTAGCCGCCCAGGAGGCGGGAGACGGTGCGCAGGGGGCCGGTTCCTTCTTCCATCGCGGCCTCGGCCTCCGCGGGCGAGGCGTCGGCGGGCAGCCGCGCGCGGATGGCTTTCTTGAACGCCTCTTCGTCGAAGCGGGCCTGGTAGCGGCGGATGGCCGTCGTTTTGTAGGTGCGTGTCCCGGTCTCGGTCATCGACATCCCCGACTGCGTCATCATCGACTGGAAGGCGGGGGTTTTCATCAGCGCCGCCTGCTCGTTCAGATAGGCCTCGGCGTCGGCCATGACGACCGCGCCCTGAGCCAGCAGCGCGTTGGTCGTGAGGTTGGCGGTCACAGCCAGAGGGGCGCCGAGCGTGCGCAGCGAGGCGGCAAACAGGGGTGAGAGGTCGGCCGGCCGGGCTTCGCCGGCGCCGGCCTGCGCCTGGGACACCAGGTTCGTGTAGAAGGTGACGAGCAGGTTGCGCAACCCCGGCGGCAGCGTGTAGCTTCCCGAGGCAAAGCCGATGTGGTCCTCCTGCGCGAGAAAGGCGAGGTGCGCGGGGGCGACGGGTTTGACCGACGCCGCCACGGCGGCGAGGTCGGAGCCTTTCGCCGGCGCCATGCGGGTGTGAAAGGCGAGGCCGTCCTCCCGGATCGCGACGCCGAACTGCAGCCACGCCATCTGTTCGAGGAGGGTTTCGTAGAAGTCGAAGACGGCCGTCAGGCTCTGCCGCGCCTGGGCGGCGTTGGGGGCGCCCGGCTGCGACAGGGCCGCCAGCGGCTTCTTGATGTTCGCGATCCACGGCTTGAGGGCGCCGGGAAAGAGGACCACGCGGACGGTTCCCTGAATGCCGGGCATGGCGGGCAGGGCGGCGCCGGCCGCGCCGGCGCAGGCCGTCAGATCGGCGGCCGAGGGGGACATCTGCACCCGGCCGCCGCTGACGCGGGCGGCGCCGCCGTCAAACCGGTGGATGCCGTCGGCCGGCGCCGGATCGGCAGCGGGCGCCCTTCCGAGGACCGACTGCAGATAGGCCTCGGGCGTTCCCGCGGGGGAGACCTCCATGACAAAGCCCGCCTTGCCGCCGCCGGTGTCGAAGAGGTGCAGGGCGACGGGCATCTGTGGATTGATCTGGGCGGCGCCGGGCAGCGACCTCGTGAGCATCATCGGCAGCGCGCCGAGCTGGGGCGATTCGAAAACCTCGGCCCCCTTGAGCAACTGGCTCTGCAGCGTACCGTAGCTTTCGACATAGACCGACAGGACCCGTGTGGCGGCGGACGCGTTCCAGACGGGGGCGGCGGCACAGAGGAGGAGGACGAGCAGGCGGATGGTTCTTGTGTTCATGATGTCCTTTCTTTCCTAGGGTATTTACCGGTGAAAACAATAACCGGAATGGCTACGGGAAGCAAGGAGGCATTTTGCAGAACAGAGTTTGCTTTTGAGGGGCCGGAGTGCTTTACTATCGCCCGTTTTTCTGGAGACACCCCTATGACAACTCGCATTTCCCGTGTGGCCGGCCGCATCCTGATCTGTTTGTTTGGCGCTTTGCCGTTGGCGGCGTGGGCGTCGTCCGGCGGCGGCGAAGCGCCCGGACTGACCGAGCGGATGATGCACCTCGTCATTCAGATTGGCGTGATCCTGTTCGCCGCCCGCCTCGGTAACATGGCGTTCGAAAAACTGCGGCTGCCGGGGGTGCTGGGCGAGCTCTGCGCCGGCATCGCAATCGGGCCGTCGCTGCTGGGCGGGGTCGCCGTTCCCTGGTTGCCGGGGTTCGAACGCGGCTTGTTCCATGTGTCCGAACTGATCCGGGTCACCGGAACCTCCGTCTCTCCCGAGCTGTACGGTTTCTGTTCGATCGCGTCGGTGGTGCTGCTGTTTCTGGTCGGCGTCGAGACTGACCTGAAGCTCTTTACCCGCTACGCCGTCGCCGGGACGCTGGTCGGTCTCGGCGGCGTCGTCTTCTCGTTTCTGGCGGGGGATTTGCTCGGCATGTGGCTACTGCCGATGGTGAAGCCTGGCCACTACGGCTTCTTCGATCCCGGCTGCATCTTCCTGGGCGTGATGTCGACCGCGACCTCGGTGAGCATCACGGCGCGGATTCTGTCGGAGCGGAAGAAACTGGAGACCCCCGAGGGATCGACCATCCTGGCCGGCGCGGTTCTGGACGACGTGCTCGGCATCGTGATGCTGGCGATCGGCATGGGGGTGATCGGTTCGGCGGCGGGCGCCGCCGGCGGGCGGACGGGGATCGACTGGGGCGGCATCGCGATCATCGCCCTGAAGTCGATCGGCATCTGGCTCGGCGCGACCGTTTTCGGCGTGCTCGCGGCGCGCCGCATCGGCGCCGGCCTCAAAACCCTCGGCAGCCACAACGAGATCGCGATCATGTCGCTGGGGCTGGCGATGATCGTGGCGGGGCTGTTCGAGGAGGCCCATCTGGCGATGATCATCGGCGCCTATGTGATGGGGTTGTCGCTCTCCCGCACCGACATCAGCCATGTCGTGCGCGAGGCGCTGCAGCCGATCTTCGTCTTTCTGGTGCCGCTGTTCTTCACGGTCATGGGGATGATGGTGGACGTCACCCTGTTCCTGAATCCCAAGGTGCTGGTTTTCGGCGTGCTCTATACGGTCGTGGCGGTCGCCGCCAAGTTGATCGGCTGCGGCCTGCCGACGCTGGCTTGCGGCTTCAACCTGCGCGGGGCGCTGCGCGTCGGCCTGGGCATGGTGCCGCGCGGCGAGGTCGCTTTGATCGTCGCCGGCATCGGCCTGGCGAGCGGCAGCCTGACCTCCGAGGTTTTCGGCGTGGCGGTGTTCATGACGCTGTTCACCACGATCATCCCCCCGCCGTTTCTGGTGCGGGCCTTCCGCTCGCCGCATTCGGGACTGCGCGACAGCTCGAAGGATGTGGCGCATCTGCCGTTGATGATCTACTCCTTCCCCACGCCGCAGATGGGGCGGCTCCTGCTCTCGCATCTGCTGGACGCGTTGCGGCGCGAGGGGTTCTTCGTGCATGCGCTTGACCACGGCAAGGGCATCTACCAGGTTCGCAAGGACGCGATGGTGATCGGCATCACCCACGAGAAGGAGCGTGTCGCGTTCGAGATCGACCCGCCGGAGGTCGAGTTCGTGCAGACGGCGATGAGCGAGGTGATGGCCGAGATGGAGCAGACGCTTTCGGCCCTGCGGCACCCGCTCGACACGGCGGGCATCTTGAAACAGGAGAGTTTGAAGGGGGAGAAACTGCCCCAGGATGCGGGCGCGAAGATCGCGAGATACCTCAAGCCCGCGACGGTGAAAGCCGCCCTCCACGCAGGGACCAAGGCGGGCGTGATCGAGGAACTCGTCGACGTGCTGGTCGCGGCCGGCCACGTGACCGACCGTCCGGCGGCGCTCGACGCGGTGTTCCGGCGCGAGCGGGCGATGTCCACTGGCCTGAAGGAGGGGATCGCCTGCCCCCATGGGCGCACGTCGGCCGTCCACGGCCTCGTCTGCGCCGTGGGGGTCAAGCCCGAGGGGATGGACTTCGAGTCGGCCGACGGCAAGCCTTCGCGCATCTTCACGCTGGTCTTGTGCTCGGAAGACGCGACGGCGCCCTATCTGGAGTTCATGGCCTGTCTGCGCGGTTTGCTGGACGAACGCGGACGCGCGGCGGTGCTCGCCGCAGGAAGCGACGACGATCTCTACCGCGCCCTGACTGCCAAACGGAACCCGTGATCAGTTGTACGTGATCGGTTGTCAGTGAAGGCGACATTACCGATCACTGGAGAAGATCGCCCGCTTCGGCAGTGATGATGGCGCGCGCTTCATCGTCCTTGGTCTCTTCGAGCGCTTTCCTGTAGTAGCCGGACGCTTCTTCGCGGGCCTTGGCTGCCGCTTCGGCATCGGGAATCGCCGCCAGAATCTCGGCGATCCGTTTGGCGTTGCGGCCGCGGAGCATATCCTTGGTGTGCTGAATGCCGGTCGAGGGGTCGACAGTGTCGTCGTCCTTCACATCGTCGATGCAGTCCATGAAGGCGCGGAAGAAGCCGACCGCTTCGCGCGGCTCGTTGTTTTTCATCGCACGGTGCGCCTTCACCTTGCAGAGCGCCATTTTGTGCCAGGAGTCGTCGCGGTCGGGGATGCCCTTCTCGAGATAGGCGACGGCTTTGTCGTAGTCCTCGAGGACGAACGACCCGTCCAGCCGCATGGTCTTGATCATCTTGACCGTTTCGGCGTCGGTGCCGGCATCGCCAAGAAGGGCGTCTGCGACCGGCAGCACCTGCTTGATGATGGCGGTGTCGTTGATCAGGTCGTAGAAGTAGCGGGTGAAAAGGTTGGCGACGGTGCTGGCGGGGATTTTGGCTCCGAGCAGCGCCTGGAGCCGCCGGGGAAAGGCTGCGCGGTTAGTGGCCATGGCCGACTCGATCCAGAAACGGGCGGCGCGGTCGGCGGCAGCCGTCTTGGCCGCCTGCTTGAAGACGACCTCCTCGGCGCAGCGGTCGACCACGTCGTGCCGGCCGGCGCGGTGCGCGGCGGGGAGGATCTGGGAGAGCAGGCGCTGCAGGGCGTCGTCGGGCAGACCGGCGGCCGTGGCGGAAAAGAGACTCTCGGTTCTGGGCCAGTCGGCGCGGTGCGCGGCCAGGCGGATCGCGATCGTCTCGAGCAGGCGGGCGCGGTCCGCATCGGTGCCAGCGGCGGCGGCCTGGGCGTGGATGGCATCGATGTCGTCCAGGCGGTCGGACGAGAAGAGCGTGTCGAACGCGTTCTCCAGTATCCGGTTGGCGTCGGCGGCGGGAAACGCCCGCAGCACGGCGGCGAGGGCTTCGGACGCGCGCGCCATATCGGG
>CAYVKQ010000249.1:0-5160 GCA_964451945.1 uncultured Lentisphaerales bacterium | reverse complement strand
CCGCACCACGCGCTCGGCGCGCCAGTTGCCCAGCAGCGCCGCCCAGGCCTGCAGGGCTTCGGCATCCGCCGTCCCTTCGGCCGCGACCCATTGCTCGTTGCCGGCGGTCCCCCTGCGCTCGACCGCCTCCTGGCGGCCGGCCCCCTTGACCGTCACCCGGCGGATGCTCTGCGCAGGCAGCGCCAGCAGCGTCCGCTCGGCCAGATCCAGCACGCCCGTCCTGCGCGTCAGCTGCGGCGGCATGTTGCTGGAGGCCACAACGAACACCGTCGGCGAGGCGGCGCCGACCAGGTCGTACCCGTCGGCGGCGTGGACCGACCGCGAGACGGCGACCCGCTGCGTGACCCCGCCGGCGAAGACGGCCTCGATGCGGCACAGCGGCTCGCGGGCGGTGGACGGTTCCGCGGGATCGACCAGCCGTTCCGCCTGCAGCGCCGCGAGCGCCGACACCAACTGCTTGACGGTCGGCGCGTCGGCCCCGGTCGTGACCGGCGCGGTCATGCGCCAGACGTCGCCTTCCGGCGTCTGGCGCGCCTCCAGCGCCACGGTTTCGTCCGCATACTGGATGTTCAGCCGGCGCAGCGCGGCGGGCGCGCCGTCGAAGAGGCGGCGGTCGCGCAGGGCGTCGACACCTGCGGGCAGGGACTGCAGCACGCCGTTGCTCACCGCCACCACGCTGTCTTCGCCCGGCGTCAGGGCGTAGACCAGCCCGGGATGGCCCTCGACCCCGCGGCCGAAGCGGACGCGCGCGCCCGCCGGATTGCCGCTCTCCCAGAGCTGGGCCTGGACGGCGGAGTCGGCGTCGAGCCCGTAGAAAACCAGCCGCGCGCGCGCGTCGGCCATCGCGGTCTCGGCGCCGTTGGTCACCCCCGAAACGAGGTAGTGTTCGACGCGCGCCTGCTGCAGCGCGGCCAGGGCCGCCTCCACCGCCGGCGCCGAAGCGCGTCCTGCAAACGGCTGCACCAGCTGCCAGGCGTCGGCATCGCGCACGACCTTGATGAAGGGGATGCCTGGCCGGCGTACCTCCAAGGCGACCGCCTTGCCGGCGCGCTCGCCCAGCAGCGACTGGTCGCGCCACTGCTCGATGGTGTCCGGCAGCGCGTCGGCGACCGCCCGGTCCGTCACCCAGACGTCATCCCGCGCACGGTCCAGCACCGCATAGACGCCATCGCCGGCGGGGGTGTTGGTGCCGAAGACGACCTCCACGCGGTAGAGCGGACCCCTCACCACCACGCGCGCCGCCGGCGGCGCCAGGCCGAAGTCGGCCAGTGTCAGCTGCCGCCGCCTGAGATCATGCAGCGGCAACCGGTCCAGCAGCGGCGCCGTTTCGAGCCGGTCGAGGAAGCGCATCACGGCGGCGGGGTCTGCTCCGGCCGACAGCGGCTGGGTGATCGTCCAGCGCGTGCCGGTGCGCTGCAGATCCATGCGCAACCAGCCTCGTTCGATCACCAATGAATCGGCCTGCGCAAAGCCGCCGGCAAAGAGACGCGTCCCGGACACCGCCCCGCCGGCGCGCCGCGATCCCTGCGGCGCCTCGGCGAGGCGCAACACTGTCAGACAGGCCGCGACCCCCGCCGCCAGCGCCACAATGGTCCGCACATTCCGCACTCCAGCCCCTTTCGCTCAGCCGGCGTTCCGCCGGCGCCATCCGACCAGAAGTCCCACCGCCAGCACAGCGGCGGGAAAGACGCCCGCCACCCAGGAAAGCATCCGCAGCCAGCCGGCGCGGTCGAGGCCGCTGGCGAGCGCCGTGTCGCCCCCCAGCGACGGCAGCGCCGCGGCGTCGATCCCCGTGAGCCAGTTGACCATGTTGATCACGAGATCGCGGTTGGCGCTCAAGCGCTTGCCGAAGAGTCCGTTCGAGACGAACGACCCCTCGCCCACAGCCACCACCCGCGTCGCGCGGAAGCCGAGATCGGCCGAGGCGCCGCCGCCGCGCTCGGCCGCCGCGGCGATCGTAACCGGTCCGGGGATGTCCTTCTCGGCGTCGAAACGGGGTGGCTGCGCCTCGTCGGCCTCGCCCCAGCCTTCGGCCGACGTCCGTGCCAGCGCCGTCACGCGGATGCGGTCGGCGGCCCCGGCATCGCCGAAGGAGACCGTTTCGATGCACCAGGGCGAGAGAAAGACGGTGGCGGTGCCGCCGAAGCCGCGGGTGACCGGATGGTCGCCGTAGTCGGAGATCACCCGGTCGGCTCCCGAGAGGGTCCGGGCGCTCACCGCGCGGAACGGCGTCATTACGATCCCCCAGCGCGACAGGACCTCCTCCAGTCCCGAGCGTCCGCGGCTCGGCGCCAGATAAAGCAGGCGGCCGCCCTTGTTCAGATACTCCTGCACCCAGCCCGCCTCTTCGGGCGCCAGCGCGTGACGGGGGGCGGCGACCACCAGCGCCGCTGCATCGGCCGGAACCCCCTTGGCCTCCCACAGGCGGAGGGGGCGCAGCGTGAAGCCGTTGTGCGCGAGTTCGCGCGCCATGTCGGAATAGCCCGACTGCGGGTCGTAGTCTTCGGCGCCGGCCGCGCCGTGGCCGGTGAGCCAGTAGAGCACCTCGGGGTCGCCGCGGCCCAGCCGCTCGATCGCCGCGGCACACAGCGACTCGCCGGTGAACAACGCCCGGCCGCGGCCGGACGGACCCGGCGGCGCCGTGAGCAGTTCGTCGGCGCCGACCGTCAGCCGCCGGCCGCCGCCGTCGAACACCAGCGCATCGGGCGCGACCCCGGCGTCGAGCAGCCGCCGCGCCTCGGCCAGGTCCCGCCGCGGATCGACGAACGCGATCGACAGCGGCGCTCCCTCCCCTCCCTGCGAGGCGGCCCGGAGTCCGCGCAACAGCCGCACCGCGGGGCGGTGCGCCGGGTGGCTGCCGGCCATGAAACAGGTGATGCGCACCGGCGCCGCGACCCGCCCCACCACCTCGCGCGTCCGCTCCGAAAGGCGGCAGCAGCCGTCCAGCGGCAGTTCAAAGCGGACGTCGAGCCGCAGGGCGACGGCGGCGAGCGCCGCCGCGAAGGCGAGCGCCAGCCCCGCGGCCGCCGCGCCGCTCAGGCGCGTCCCCAGCCGCCGCCACAGCCGTTCCCTTTGCGTTGCAGCCATCGTTCACCCAGTCCGGATCTGGCGCGCTTCGAGCAGGAGCGCCGTGACAAACAGGAGGCACCACGCGGCCGCGCCGTAGCACACCCACGGCGCCAGCGACACCAAGCCGTCGGCCGCCGCCATCGCCCACTCGCGGGCGGAGACGCCGAGCGTTTCCAGTGGCGCCGCCGGGAACCACGCCGCCGCCGCGGCCGTCACCGCCCGCGGCACCAGCAGACAGCAGAAGAGCGACGAGGCGACGGCCGCCGCCGGCTGTTCCCACAACAGCGAAAAAAAGAGTCCCGTTGCGGTCCAGAGGGCGAGCTGCACGCCCAGCGCTGCCGTTGCCGCCCCCAGCGCCCAGGGCGAAACCCCTTCGGCCAGCGACGGCGCGAACCGGGGAAGCAGCGCCACCGGCACCGCCGCCGCCAGGACCAGCCCCGTCAGACCGACGAGGAAGGCGGCGCGGAATTTTCCCCACACCACCTGCGCCTCCCGCACCGGCGCGGTCAGCAGCGTCTCGATGGTCCCCGACGCCCGTTCGGCGCTGAAGCCGCGCATCGTGGCGAGGGCGCCCAGGAACGGAAGCCAAGCGGCGACGGCGCCCGCCCACAGCGCCGGCACCTGCACGAATCCCCCCTCGCCGCGGCGCAGCGCCTCGACCAGCGACCACCCGCTCGCGGCCAGGAAGGCGGCCCACTGCACATAGGAGGAGACGGCGGCGAAGGCCGCGCGCGCCTCGCGCCGGAAAATCACGACGTCGGCCCTCATTGTCCGCCTCCCGGCTCCGCCGGCCCGTCCGCGGGATCGAGCCCGGAGACCACCTGCGTCAGCGTCCGCACCAGGGCGGCCGGGTCGTTTTCGGTCACCCGCCGCGCGTAGACCGCCCGCCCCCCGCGCAACACGAGGAAGCGGGTACAGACCTCGGCGAGCCCCGCCACGTCGTGGCCGCTCACGATGACCGCCGCCCGCACCGACGCCGCCGCCACCACCTGGCGCAACGCATAGCCGTGGGCCGGGTCGAGTCCCGCGAAAGGGTCGTCCAGCAGCAGCACCTTGGGCAGGGCGAGCAGCGCCTCGGCCAGGCCGACCCGGCGGCGGAACCCGCCCGACAGCGCGGTGATCGGCTGCCGCAGCACCTCCTGGATACCGCAGGCCGCCGCCACGTCGCGGATGCGCCGCGCCGTCCGGTGGCGGGTCAGCCCCCGCAGCAGGCCGCGGAACGTCAGGTAGGCGTCCACCCGCATCTCGTCGTAGAGCGGACACCGTTCGGGGAGATAGCCCAGCAGCCTGCGGAAGGCGACGCGGTCGGCGAAGACGTCGGCGCCGTCGTAGAGCACCTCCCCCGAGGCGGGTTCGAGATAGGCGGAAAGGACCCGCAGCAGCGTCGTCTTGCCTGCACCGTTGGCGCCCAGCACCCCCACGACCTCCCCCGGCGCCACATCGAACGAGACGCCGTCGAGAACCGTCCGGCGGCCGAAGCGCCGGGAGATGTTTTTGACTTCGAACATGATGGTGCGGGACGCGGCCGGATGCCGCGGACCGGCCGCGCCGCCGCATCCGTGCATACGCCCGTTTTGCTTGAGCGGTAAGGATACATCCGCACCCGCGCGTTCGGCAACACCATTTCGCGGCACACCATTTCGTGGCGCATCGGGGTTGCCAGCGGCGGCTCCGGCGAGTATGCTAGGTCATTCATCGACACCGACACACGCGTCCCCGCACCTTCGCAACGAGGAGCCCGCCATGGCCGCAGCAGACCTCAAAACCGCCTACAGAACCATCCTGGACGACCATTTCACCCCGCACCTGGAGATCAGCTTCATCGACGGCGGGCAGCGCCAGACGCTCCGCTACGAGAAGGTCACCTGGGTGATCGGGGGCGAGGAGAAGGGGTTGCGCTACGGCGAGAACCCGGGACAGGAGGCCGCCCTCTACAAGCTCGTCGGCGGCAACCTCGCGCTCGGCGAGGTCACCGCGCTCGCTCCCGGCCGCTGGCTGGCCTCGGCCCCCGAACTGTTGCAGTCGGGCAAGCACCCCGGCAAGATCAACCTCACCGACGCCGACAACGCGCTCAACATCCTGCGCTATCTC
>CAYVKQ010000248.1:0-5168 GCA_964451945.1 uncultured Lentisphaerales bacterium | reverse complement strand
CGCACAGGCAGGCGGGCGGGTGTCCGTGCCCCTGAAAAGCGATTTCTTATCAATGGACGGCATCCGTGTGAGGTTCATGGGGACGGGCGCGGCGGACTGGCTCTCGGCGCGTACGAAAGAAGAGGGCGGCAACGAATTTCGGCGCTGGTCGAGTGTCCTGCTCGACAATCGCGTGCTGATCGACTTCACGCACTTCAACTACCCGTCCGTCGTTGCGGACGAGAAGAATTCCGGCCATGCGCCGAAGATCTGCTTCTACACCCACTCCCACCGCGACCACTACGAGCCGGCGGCGGCGATCAAGATGGGCTTCGAGCGCGTGTACGTCCATGAGACGTGGCATGCCGAGGCGGTGAAGGAGTTTGCCGAGGCTGCCGAGAAGGCGGAGGCGAAAGCGCCCGAGGTGCGGGCCGTCAAGTTCGGCGAATGGCACGAGGAGGCGGGAATGAAGTTCATGCCGCTCCCGGCCAATCATGCGACGAGCCGTCCGCAGGAACTCGCGTGCATCTATCTCGTCCAGAAGGGCGCGACGCGCCTCCTCTACGCTACTGACACGGCCGGCATCACGGGCACGGCGACGCGCTTCGGGAAGTTCGACGCCCACCGCAAGATCGAGCCGCTCACGGCCATCATCATGGAGGCGACGATCGGCATGGGGCGGCAGGACGACTACCGCATCTTCAACCACTCGACGGTCGAGCAGGTGCTGGACACGGTGAAGGCGCTGGCGAAGTCCGGCGCGTACAAGCCGCCGGAAGGGCAGAAGGTCTGGCTCTGCCACCTTGCGAAGACGCTGCATCCTCATGCCACGGAACTGGCGAAGATCCTGCCCGATCCGCTTCGGGCGGCGCACGACGAGCTTGAGATCACCCTGCAATGATCTAGGCGATTGGCAAGGGAGACATATCATGCGCGGTTCCGCATGAGGCAGGCAGAAACTGGAGGATAACTGGAACGCTCAACGTTCAATGTTATTGGTAGGGACGGTTCCCCGAACTGTCCGCGGCCCGTTCGGGGAACGGGCCCTACCGTTTTCAACACGACCTTAGTGTGACAAAACGGCCAAGTTATAGGTAAGGTCCTTATGTGTTTTGTTTTCTTTGCCATGTTGCTGGCCGTGACCGGCGCAAAAGGCGCCGATGTCTCGGACGCGTGGAATGCCGACAAGGCCAAGGTCATATTTTGAATGGCGCGAAGGTGCCCGTTCGTCCCGGCGGTGAAGGACTGCCAGGCGGAAGAAACGCTGTTGAAATAGTAGCCGAAATGGTCGTTCGCCTGATCCAGCGCCGTTCCGGCGAGCTGGCCGGGAGCGGTCATGGGGAGGCTGGCCGCCGCAACGGTGGCCCATACTGCGGTCCAGGTGTGCTTCGAGCTCATGAACATCCGTTCCTCCGAGGTTGTTTCGCCGTGGTTTCCTGTGCCACCCATTTGAACAGGAAAGCGGGTTCGCGGGGAGAGGGATTTCCCCCTCATGCCGCGGACAAATGGCGTCCGGCTAGGCCTGCGGCTCTCCGTCGGCGATGTCGCGCGCGGCGTCGCGGATCGCCTGGCGGCGCAGCTCCCGGGCACCCTGCGCGCCCAGCTTGTCCATGATGCGGACACAGTACGACTCCAGTGTTCGCACGCTGATTGCCAGCCGCCCGGCGATTTCCTCGTTGGAAAATCCCTGCCCCAGCAACCGGTAGATCTGCCGCTGCTGCCCGCTCAAGCTCTCGAAGGATGACGACTCGCGGAGGGCCGTCTCCACGCGCGGGCTCAGGTAGCGCGCGCCCGCCAGCAGGGCCCGCACGGCGCTGAGCAGCGACGAAGCCGTTTCACTCTTGGTGACATAGCCGTTGGCTCCAGCTTCCAGCGCCCGGCGGATCACGTTGGACTCCTCGTGCATGGAATAGACGAGCACCGCGATGCACATGGCCCGCAGGTGCCTGATCAAGTCGAGCCCGCTCTCCGCACCCAGTGAAAGATCGATGATCGCGAGGCGGCAGGACGCGAGCGCCGGATGAGCCAGGGCCTCCCGCCCGTCGGCGGCTCCGCCTGCAACCTCGAATCCGGCGCCGGCGAGCAGTTGAACGAGGGCGTCCCGCACCAGCGGGTGGTCGTCCGCGATGAATATCCGGGATGCGTGGTCTACACTCATCAGGTGTTCTCCAGCACCGGCACGCGGCAGGCGACCTCCAGACCTCCGTTGCGGCCGGCGCCGACATGCAGGGTGCCGCCGAGCAAGCCCGCGCGGTACCGCATGATGCTCAACCCCATTCCCGCCGCTGGCGCTGTTCCCGCCGCCAGCCCACGGCCATCGTCGGCGACCTGCATCTCCAGCCCGCCGTCCACGCGCATGAGCGCGATGGAGATGTGTTCGCACTGCGCATGTTTGACGGCATTGGTGACCGCCTCGCGGGCGATCTGGTACAACAGGAGCGCGTGCTCCGGATGGCGGATGGCCACTTCCCGGTTCCCCAGCAGGCGGCAGGCTTTGCCGTGGCATCTGCGAACCTCCCGGCAAAGCCGCTCCAGCGCGGGCACGAGCGCATCATCGGCGTCCATGCCCACCGGGCAAAGCCCCTTGGCCACCTCGTAGGCGGTGTCGATGGCCCCCTGGATGGACGCGCGGATACGTGCCAGCTCGGAGGCGCGGGGGGTGTCGGTCGCCCCGCGCGCCTGCTCCAGCCCCGTGCATCGCAGCAGCGCGGCCGTCAACTGCTGGCACAGGCCGTCGTGAAGTTCTGCGCCGAGCCGACGCCGCTCCTCCTCGCCGAGCCGGCCGATGGCCTCCTCCAGTTGACGGCGCCGCCACGCCTCCTGTACCAATTGGCGGCGCGCGGCACGCTCGGCGATCATCGTCCGACGCTGCAGCTTCAGGAAATGCGTGAAGAGGACGAGCAGCGTCAGCAGAATCAACAGGAGCGAAGCGCCCTGCAGCACCCAGAACGCCGTCGGCGAGGCCGAGGCATCGGCGGGGACGCCGAGGAACGCGAAGCCACCCAGGCGCAGCATCGCCGGCGTGACCGCATAGAGCGCCAGGCTCAGGGCCGCCGCCGCCCAGCCTGCGCGCGGCCCCACGAGCAGCAGGGCCAGCAGCGGCATCACCAGGAGCGACAGGCGTCCGCTCCCCGCGAGCTGGCCCACCGCCAGACGCACGACGCCGGTCGCCGCGACCAGCCCCAGCAGGATGCCCGCGCGGATCCGCGGATCGAGGTTCCGCCGCAACGTCGAGGCCAGCAGCACCAGGTAGATCAGCAGCAGGAACCCGCGCAGCGGCCCGGAGAGAACCACGCCGCGGCCCGCCAGCACGAGCAGCAGCGGCGGCAGCAGGAGCAAGGCCGCCAGCTTGTGGAGGCGGTCGAGGACGACAGCGCGCCACCGCCGGAGCATCTCGTCCACCCCTCGCACGACGTCGGCGGCCGGGGCATCGTCTACGGGTGCGTTGCGGGAGATGGACGGCATGGTCGCGTGCATGGACATCCGTCTGGCATGGGATTATCGCGCCAGTTCGATCACGTAGGCGTCGTCATCGCCCTGTCCGGGCCATTGGGGGAGCCGCGGGGTTGGTCCCGCGATGCGCACGAGCGGTGGCCGGCGCATGGCCAGGCCGTTGATCGCCTGCCAGAGCGTGGTGTCGCCCCAATATTGCGGGGGCGCGTCCAGTGCCGCCACGGCATGGAAGAGGGCCTTGGGCTTCATGGCGCCCTGGTCGAGCGCCTGCAGGACGAGTTGTTCGAGGCGGCCGAGGCCGGTCTCCGGATCGGGAAACTCCCGTAGGCGGCGGGCGGCGGCGGCCGGCACATGGGGCAGGGGGGCGTCCGTCAGGCTTGCGAGCCGGCGGAGCGCCGTTCCGTCGTGATGCCCGAAGGCGGCGTCGGCCTCGGTGGTGAACGCGAACATCGCCGGCGTCACGGGCGCGCGACGCGGATAGTGCTCGGCAAAGCTGGCGGGTGGCAGTTCGCCAAGGCCGTTGTACCGCTCCAGGCCGGTACAGGCGGCGATGCAAACCAGGGAGACCGATCCGGCGGGCCGGTCGCGGAGGCAGGCCAGCAGATGCACCAGCATGGACTGGTCGAAGAGGCAGGCGTCGAACCACAGCACGATCGGTCGGTCCGCCGCCGCGCGCAGGCCGGCGTACTGGTCGCGCAGGGTCTTCAAGGCCTGATGGAAAGAAACGCCGCCGCCTGTGTGTTCCTCCAGCATCCGCGCGCGGAGGCACAGCGTCTCCGCGCACGGCCATCCGGGCTCGTGCGTGCCCTCGTAAAGCACGTCATGCCAGACGTGGATGGTTCCGGGCAACCCCGCCGCGCGCAGGCTGGCGGCGGCGCCGTCGCCGCTGGTCAGATGATAGGGAAGAGGCGCTTGCATGCCGCCAGCATAGGGCGGAACGGCAGACGACAACAAGCGAAAAATGCGCGTGAGGCAAGGTGGGGCAGGCATTTCTGCCTGCCCTTGGGGCGTAATCGGCTGGCGACAGGGGGTGCGATGAGGGCGCATCGGGAGGCGGGCAAAAATAACGGCTTGCCGCACGCCTGCCAGCCAGGCCCGCACCGTTTGATCCACCGGTATCGTCAGCATCGGCGGGTCTTGCCCCGCAAAAGGTAGGGCGACGGCGTCTCGCCTAGCCGCACACGGGAACAGCAATCGCACCGCGACGGCGGCTAGGCGGGGACGCCGTCGCCCCACCTGTGGGGTTGGGCTCGCGTCGGCGAGCCCGCGACTGCGGCTGCCGGGGATCGATTACCCTTGGGGATTGCCGGCATTGGACAGGCCCGGCAAAACCTGCCATACTGCGGCCTTTGATGGATGCGACGAAGGCACGACAACCATTCCCGGCGGTGTGCGCGACGGCGAGCGACACCCTCGGCCGGATGGAGCAAGGCGGCGTGCCGCGCCACTACGGACGGTTCTACTGGCCGCTCGCCCTTTCGGGTTTCGCGCTGCTGATCGAGCAGCAGTTCCAGAATGGCGTGCTGGCGCAGTATCCCGACGCGGAAGTCGAACTGGCGACCTTTGCGCTGGCGAGCGGCAGCTTTCAGATGGTCAACGCCATCCTGGTCTTCCTGCCGCAGCTCGTCGCGGTCATGGCGCGGACGCCCAACGACCGCCGCCTCTGCGCCCGCTTCGCGAACCTTTTCGGCCGCGACCTTTTCGGAAAGCTCCATGCGGCGGTTGAAGAGCTTCAC
>CAYVKQ010000247.1:0-5183 GCA_964451945.1 uncultured Lentisphaerales bacterium | reverse complement strand
GAAGCTGAACGACGACTTCCGCTGGATCTGTCCGCAGTTCTTCCCCGAATGCGCCAATGCCTGCGGCTTCGGCTGGCGCGACGTCAAGAAGACGAGTCACGGCCAGGCCGGCCCGTTTGCGGACTGCGAGGATCCGCGGGCGGTGGAGGATTGTCCCTGGCCAGACCCCTCCAAACCGGTGTTCGACGCCTGTCTGCAGGCGCTGCGCGACGCTGGGCCCTTCTACCGCGCCTCGGGCATGTGGACCTGTTTCTATCACAATGTCATGGACCTCTTCGGCATGGAGGACTACATGGTCAAGATGTACACCCATCCCGCCGTGGTCCATGCCGTGACCGACCGCGTCTGCCAGTTCTACTACGACGTGAACGAGCGCTTCTTTCCCCTCGCCGGCAGCGAGGTCGATGCCTTTTTCTTCGGCAACGACTTCGGTACGCAACTCGACCTGATCTGCGGACCGGCGCAGTTCGATGAATACATCCTGCCGTGGTTCCGCCGCTTCACCGAACAGGGGCACCGGTTCGGCAAGCAGGTGATCCTCCACTCCTGCGGCGCCATCCACCGCGTGATCCCGCGCCTGCTCGATGCCGGCGTCGACTGCCTCCATCCGCTCCAGGCCCTGGCGCGGGACATGGACGCCGGCACGCTCGCGCGCGATTTCAAGGGAAAGGTCTGTTTCCTCGGCGGCGTCGACACCCAGCAGCTGCTGGTGCACGGGACGCCGCGCGACATCCGCGCCGAGGTGCGGCGCCTGCGCGGCCTTCTCGGTCCGCGGCTGATCGTCTCACCCTCGCACGAGGCGCTGCTGCCCAACGTTCCTCCCGAAAACGTGGCCGCCATGGCCGAAGCGGCGACAGCCCCATGAACGACGGCCCCGGTTGCATCCGAACGGCAGATTCCCTACACTTGACCCCTCGCTCATTCACTTTCACCGGGAATACCCCCATGCGCCAGCCGGCCGGCAAGCCGAACATCATCATAAACGGGAAAGAGAAAAAGACCATGACATCACCGCGCTTCGCAAAACCGTGCATCGACTGCCATGTCCACCTCCGCGGCTTCACGGAGGCCGCGGCGCTCGATGCCTACCGCCGCCGGCTGGGGATCGAGGCGGTCTGCATCCAGTCGCTGCTCAGCAACAAGACCGTCAACGGCAATCCCGGCGCGCTCGCCGCCAAGGCCGCCTATCCCGGCGCCTTCTACGTCTTCGGCGCGCTCGACCATTCGGCCCATTTCTCGGGTGGCCGCGTCCAGGCGCCCGGGCTGGCCGCGCAGGTCGACCGGCTGCGGGAACTGGGCGCCGACGGCGTCAAGATGCTCGAGAACAAGCCGACCACCCGCAAATTTCTCGACATTCCGGTCGACAGCGACTATTTCGAGCCGCTCTTCGCCAGACTGGAGGAGACCGCGTTCCCCGTCCTCTGGCACGTCGCCGATCCCGAGACCTTCTGGGACGCGTCGCAGCTGCCGGCGTGGGCGCGGGAAAAGGGGTGGGGCTACGACGCCACCCACGTCGCCAAGGAGCAGCTCTATACCGAAGTCGAGCGCGTGCTGAAGCGCCATCCGCGGCTGCGGATCATCTTCGCCCATTTCTATTTCCTCTCGGCCGACCTGCCGCGCGCGGCGCGGCTGCTCGACACCTATGAAGGGGTGCACCTCGATCTGGCGCCGGGGGTCGAGCTGCTCTACAACCTGTCGCGCGACACCGCCGCCGCGCACGCCTTCTTCACGCGCTACGCCGACCGCATCCTCTTCGGCACCGATGTTGACTCCACCCTGACCGCGCGCGAAGCCGATCTGCGCTGCGACCTGGTGAAGCGGTGGCTGGAGACCGACGAGGCCTACCGCGTCCCGGCCGGCGCCGACATGCTGCTGGGACCGCCCGAGGACGGCGAGATCGCGGGGCTGGCGCTCTCCAAAGCGGTCCGCGACAGGATCTGCCGCGGCAACTTCGCGCGGTTGGCGGGCGAGCGGCCGGCGCCGGTCAAGCGCGACGCCCTCGTCGCCGAATGCGAACGGATCGCGGCGGCGGCGGAGGTTCTCGCCGGCCCGGCGGGCGCCGCCCCCGCGCGCGAGGCGCTGAAAGCGCTGATTGGCTGAAGAATGGTTCCACCCCTCAATCCAGGAGCGCATGATGCAGGCTGAAATTCCAGTGATTTTCGACGCGGATGTGATCATCGCGGGCGGCGAATCGGGCGGTGTGGCCGCGGCGCGGGCGGCGGCGGCTGCCGGCGCACGCGTCTTTCTGGCGTCGGCCGAGACCTATCCCGGCGCCGACATCTGCGCCACCGGGCGGCTGTGGAGCGGCGCCCGCGCGGCGGCCGGCGCACCGCTGGCCAGGGAACTTTTCTTCGCCAAAGACGGCGCCCGCCTTCCGTATGTGCGGCCGATGGACGTCAAGCGGACGCTGGAGGAGGCGCTCCTCGCCGCCGGGGTCACTTTCTTGTACGGCTGCGCGCCGGCCGATCTGCTGACCGACGCCGACGGCCGGTTGGCCGGCATGGTGTTCACCTCCAAAAACGGCCGCTTCGCCGTGCGCGGCCGGGCGATTGTCGACGCCTCGTTCAGCGCCCGCGCGGCGCGGGCGGCGGGGCTGCCGTTCAGCGATGGCGCCGCGGGCAAAACCGTTTTCAAGCAGGTGGTGCTGGGGCACCGCGCCGATGGCGACACGGGCAAGCGGGGCAGGAGCCTGGGGATGGTCGCCGGCCCCGGCGGGGCGGAGCCGGTCGAGGCGTTTGAGTACACGTTTTCGCTGACGGTCGCGCGCTGGACCCCCGACGGTCTCGCGGCGGCCGAGCGGACGGTCCGCGACGCCGTTTGGCACCGCGACCAGAACTGGCTCGCCGACCGCCCCTGGTATGTTCCGGCGGTCGCGTTGCGGACGCGCAAGCCGGCGGCGACGCTGCAAGGGGACGCCCCCTTCGCCACCGCCCGCGACGGCCTCTGGGTCATCGGCCCCTGCGCGGCGGTGACGCGTCCGCTGGCCGCACGGCTGCTGGAACCGGGGACCGCCCTTGCCGTCGGCGACAGGGTCGGCCGCGCCGCCGCGGCACGCGCCGTCGCCGCCACGGTGCGCGGCGCCCTCCGCGGCCTGCACCCGCGGGTCGCGCCGGAGGTGCGCGAGCCGTGCACCTGCGACCGTTTCGCGCGCACGCGGCTCGGTGACGTCGGCGGCGGCGCGGGCGGGCTCCTTCCCGAGCTGGGGCGCTACGACGTGGTCGTGGCGGGCGGCGGCACCGGCGGGGCGCCGGCGGCGATCGCGGCGGCGCGCGCGGGGGTGCGGGTGCTGCTGCTCGAAACGCTTCCCGAACTCGGCGGCGTGATGACCGCCGGCATGATCTCCAACTACTACCACGGCTACCGCGAAGGCTTCACCGCCGAGGTGACGGCCAAACTGGCCGGGATGGCCAAGGGGCAGCCGTTCCATCCCTCCTCGTGGAACCCGCACCACAAGGCCGAGCTCTTCCGCCGCGAGCTGCTCGCCGCGGGGGGGACGGTCTGGTTCGGCGCCACCGTCTCGGGCGCGGTCACCGCCGCCGGCCGCCGCGTCGCCGGGGTGGTCGTCAACACCCCCTGGGGGCGGGGCGTGGTCCGCGCGGGCGCGGTCGTCGACGCAACAGGCAACGCCGATGTCGCCGCCGCCGCGGGTGCCCCCTGCGTGATCGTCAGCGCCGACGATCTGGCGGTGCAGGGGACCGGCCTCTCGCCGCGTCCGTGGAAGCCGGGTTACCTCAATACCGACTACACCTTCGCCGACGACGCCGACACCCTCGACGCCACCCGGGTGTTCGTCATGGCGCGGCGCAAATTCGCCGGCCAGTTCGACCTGACGCAGATCATCGACAGCCGCGAACGGCGGCAGATCGTCGGCGACGTGACGGTCACCGCGGGCGACGTCTACCGCGGCCGCGCCTGGCGCGACACGGTCTGCCTCAGCCGCTCCAATTTCGACTCCCACGGCTTCACCGTCGATCCGCTCTTCCTCGTCGAGCCGCCCGACCACGCCTCGATCGACGCCTGGCTGCCGCTGCGGGCGCTCCTCCCCAAAGGGTGGGAGGGACTGCTGGTGACGGGTCTCGCCATCAGCGCCCGGCGCGACGTGATGCCGGTGCTGCGGATGCAGCCCGACATCCAGAACCACGCCTACGCCGCCGGCCTCGCCGCCGCCGCGGCGGTCCGCGAAACGGGCGGCAGGATCCGCGCCATCGACATCCGCGCCCTGCAGCGCAAGCTGGTCCACCTGAACCGGCTGCTGCCGGCGCCGGCGCTGCTGCACCGCGACGAGGCGGCGGCGGCCGGCGCGCCGGCGGTCGCCTCGGCGGCGGCCGGGTCGCTGGAGATCCACGCCGAACTCGCCGTCCTGCTCGGCGACCCGCGCCGCGCCCGCCCGCTGCTGCGGAAGCGGCTGGCGGCCGGGAAGGATGCCGCGGCGCGGCTGCGCTGCGCCAAGCTGCTGGCGGTCCTGGGCGACGACGCCGGCGAGGCGGTCCTCCTCAAGGCGGCCGGCGGCGCCTGGGACGCCGGCTGGAACTACACCGGCATGGGGCAGTTCGGGCGGAGCCTCAGTCCGCAGGACGACTGCATCGTCTGCCTCGGCCGGATCGGTTCGACCCGCGCACGCGCCGCGGTCCTGCGCAAGGCGGCGGCGCTGACGCCCGCCGACGCCTTCTCGCACTTCCGCGCCGTCGCCCTCTACTGCGAGCGCGTCGGCGGCGCCGCCTGCGCCCGCGCGCTGGTGGCGCTCCTCGCCCTTCCCGGCGTCGGCGGGCACGCCTGGACCGGAATCGCGGACGAGCTGCGCGACATTCCCGAGAGCGGCGTCGACACCTCGACGCGCAACCGCGCGCTGCGCGAGCTCTACCTGGCGCGGGCGCTCACCCGCTGCGGCGACCGCGGCGGCATCGGACACGCCACGCTCGAGCGCTACGCCGCCGACATCCGCGGCCACTTCGCCCGCCACGCGGCGCGGATCCTCGAAGCCTCCGGCGTCCGCTGATTTTTTGCGGCGGCGGGGTTGACATCCCGCCCCGGCCGTAGTAATCTCTATCCCCACTTATGGGACAGCAACTTCGCAAACGCCTGAAGCGTGCCCGCCGCGACGCCTACAAGAAGCGCGTCGCCGCCGGTCATCGCGCGGCAATGAAAAAGTAATTCCGGGTGCGATGGCCGAGCGGTTAGGCAGA
>CAYVKQ010000246.1:0-5239 GCA_964451945.1 uncultured Lentisphaerales bacterium | reverse complement strand
GTGTTGCTTTCCGCTTTCCCTTGCGGGGCCGATCTGGTTTAATGGGGACGTTCAACGGGTACCATGCAAGCGGAGGGATCGCGATGGCGGAACAGGAACAGGGAGCGGCGGCGGCGGCGCCGGTGGCGCAGGGGCCGTATCTTTCGCAACGGCACCGGCTCGAGACGGTCACGGCGAAACCGAAGGCCAATGAGACAGGCGCGGGCGTTTGCGCGATCCTGGCACTGGTGGTCTATGCTGCCTTGGTCGTCATGCAATGGATGGATTTCACGGCCTATCAGGGTCAGTGATTGGTGATCGGTGGTGGAGGGGAGGACCGGTGCGCGTTTTCCGCGCCTTGCGCTCCTTGGCTGCTTGGCTTTCGTTCGCGCCGGCGGCGCTGACGCTGGTCGGGATCACGGTCGCCTTTTTCTTCGTGCAGCGGGTGGCGGCGCGGGCCGATTTTCTCGACGGACACTCGTTCGGCGAAATGCTCGTCTACTGTTTCGGGCTGCACGCGCCGCTGCTGGCCGAGGGATTTGTCTGGCAGCTCGTCACCTATCTGTTCCTGCACGGCGGCTGGATCCACCTCGGGCTCAACATGCTCACCGTGCTGCTGTTCGGCTCCGGGCTCGAACGGGAGATCGGCGGACGCCGTTTCTGGACGACGTTTCTCGCCGGCGGCGCGTTGGGCGGACTTGCCTGGGTGGCGGCGGACGCCCTGCAGCCGTTCGCCGCCGCGGCGGCTCCTGGCGTTGCGCGGTGGCTGGCGCTGCGGACGCATGCGGGCGTCTACGGCACCTGTATCGGCGCCTCGGGCGGGGTCTTCGCGCTGATCGGCGCCTATGCCGCGCTCTTTCCCCGCCGCGAGACAGTGGTGCTGGTGTTGTTTCTTCCGGTGCGGATGAAGGCCCGCACCCTGGCGCTTTTCCTGGGCGGGCTGACCATTCTCGATGCGACGCTGCTGCAGTCTCAGGTCGCCTACGCCGCCCATCTGGCGGGCGGCGCCGCAGGCTATCTCTACGGCCTGTCCCTGGTGCGCCGGCGCTCCCTCTTCCGCCTGGCGTGATAGGGCGTGGTCATCCGCCGGCCAGAAACAGCAGAATACTGCAGGCGTTGAAGACCATGTGCATCGCGATCGGCGTGAGCAGCGAGCCCGTCGCCGCATAGCCCAGAGCGAAGCAGATCCCGGCCGCGCCGAGGGGCGGGAACGTGGCGAGATGGGAGTGGATCACGCCGAAGAGCAATCCCTGCAGGAGAAGGGCGCGTCCAAATGAACCGGAGTGCGCCAGCAGCGCGGGGAAAAGGAGCCCGCGGAAGAGAAACTCCTCGGCGACGGGGGCGCCGCAGACGGCGACGGCGATCACTGCCGCCCGCGTCGGCGGCGCGACCGACGGATCGCGCAGCAGCGCGAACACCTCTTGCGGCGCGGGGTCGAGTCCGAGCCGTTCGCAGGCGGTAAACGCAAGACCGGAGAGCAGGAGCACCGGCGCTACCATGGCCAGGCCGAGCCCGGTCCCGGTGACCAGCGGGCGCGCCGCGCGGGCGCTACTGAAAAAGGCACCGCGCGCCCGGTCGCCGCGCAGGCCGGCGCAGAAAGCGGCGGCGCCGATCCAGACCGCGTAGAGCGCGGCGGCGGGGAAGAGGACGGAGGCGGCCGTGGGCACCGGCGGGGGCGCGGCCGGCGGCGGGCGGGCGGAGGAGAGCGCCGCGGGCAGCGCCACGGCCAGTGCGCAGCCCGTGGCGGCGGCGATTTCCAGCGTGCCGAAAGGCCGCGCCAGACGCGCCGCCCAGACGCGCACGCCACCGGCAAAAGGCCGCCAGACGCGCGCCAGCAGGAAGAGGTCGGCGGTGAGGGCGGCAAGCAGTACCCCGCCCGCCGCGCCGCTTCGCAGCAAATCGCCCCCGCTGACCATGCTCTCCGGCATGGCGCCACTATAACACAAGTTTTGCGTTTGCGTCTGCCGACGGGTTCGGGTAAAGTTCAACCATGGTTGTTGCGGATCGTGTTTTCTGAATCAAGGAGGACGTATGAGCGAATCGTTGAAGGAGCTATCCGCCGCCGGTTTCGAGGCCGCTGTGGCGACGGGCGTGACACTGGTTGACTTCTGGGCTCCGTGGTGCGGGCCGTGCAGGATGCAGACGCCGATCCTGGAAAAAGTCGCCGAAGCCGTCGCCGGCAAGGCGTCGGTCGCCAAAGTCAACGTCGACGAAAACCGCGAGTTGGCGGTCAAATTCGGGGTCCGCAGCATTCCGACGCTGCTGCTTTTCAAGGACGGAAAACAGGTGCAGACCCTGACCGGGCTGCAGCAGGCGCCGGTGCTGCTCCAGGCGCTCGAAGCGGTCCTGCGCTGAGGCTCCGTGTCACAACAGTGCGGTGAGCACGGCGTCGGCGTAGGCCATGACCTGCTGGAACTGGTCGATCCCGAACGACTCGTCGGGCGCGTGGATGCGGTCCCCCTCGCGGCCGAAGCCGACCAGGAGGGGCGCGGCGCCCGAGACCTCCTGCAGTGTGGAGACCACCGGGATCGAGGCGCCCTCCCAGACAAAGAGCGGCCCCTCCGGGTCAAGGGTCGCGAGCACGTCGCCGGCGAGCCGGAAGAGCGGCGAATCGACGGGGAGGCGGACCCCCCCCGCGCCGGTGCGCACCTCGCTGAACTCGATCGCCAGCCCCGGTGGACAGTTGGCGAGGAGGTGCGCGGTGAGCGCCTCCATCGTCCGCCGGGGGTTCTGGTTCGGGCAGAGGCGCGCGCTCAGTTTGGCGACCGCGACGGAGGGAATGACGGTTTTGCCGCCGGGTCCGCCGTAGCCGCTGTGGATGCCGTTGACCTCGATCGTCGGATGGAAGGCGGCGCGCAGGGGAGGGGGAACCGCTTGATCGCCGCCTACGGGGTCGACGCCCGTTTCGCGCTGATAGGCCGCCGCGTCGAAGGGGATGGCCTGGGCGAGGCGGCACTCGGTTTCGCTGGGGGGCGTCCAGCCTTCCCAGAATCCGGCGACGGCGACGCGTCCCGCGGCGTCGTGGAGCGAGGCGAGCAGCTGTGCCATGCCGCGCGCCGGATTGGGCGCAAGTCCGCCGTGCGTCCCCGAGTGGAGATCGTGCGCGGGTCCGCGGAGGGTGACGGTCAGCGATTGCACGCCCCGCAGGCCCGCGGTGATCGCGGGCCGGCCGCAGGGGTGGACGCCCGTGTCGCACACCAGCAGCACGTCGGCGGCGAGGCGTTTGCGCCAGGTGTGTGCCGCCGCCAGCAGCGAGGGGCTGCCCGATTCCTCCTCGCCTTCGAGCAGCACGCGCAGCGTCGGCAGCGGCAGCCCGGCGTCGAGACGGGCGGCCACGCCCTGAAGGAAAGCGAAGAACTGACCTTTGTTATCCTGCGCGCCGCGGGCGTAGACGCGCTCGTCGATGCAGGCCGGTTCGAATGGCGGGGTCGTCCACGCCTCGACCGGATCGGCCGGCTGCACATCGTAATGACCGTAGAACAGCGCCGTCGGCGCTCCCGGTGCGCCCATGCGTTCGGCCCAGACGACCGGCCTCCCGCCCGGAGGGAGGAGGACTTCGGAATCGAAGCCCGTCCGCTTGAGCCACCGTTTGAGCCAGGCAGCCGCGCGCGCGCAGTGCGGCAGCGCCGCGGCGTCGGTCCCGACCGACGGGATGCGGAGCAGGTCGAACCACTCCGCCAGCAGGCGGGTGCGGTTTGCTGTGAAATAGGCGTGTGCGCGGTCGTCCATAGGCTCCTCAGTCAAAACCGGGTGTCACGAAAGGAAATAGAGTATACGGCATTGCCGATGCTCGGTTCCACTTTTCACGAATTCGCGTTTGTTCTTTTTTTGTATTGAGCGGAGTGAACCGTTTCTGCTATGGTTGACCCGCTTGCAGACAAGTTGTCTTGGTAGAGGATTTTGTAGGACGGGCGGTTTCATGAAGCGAGCGCGGGGAAACGTTCTCAGAAGTTGCATGGTTGCCGTGTGGGCGCTGCCCTTGGCCGGATGTGGCCTTTTCGGTTGGCTGGCGGGGGATGACGACGTTGCGCCGGAGCCGCCGCTTGCGGTCCAGGCCAACGCCTATGAGGCTGTGGACCCGGTGATACGCGCCGGTCATTTCATCCGGATCGGCGTCACGGCGGCGGGCAAGGCGGAGGTCGAGGAGATGCCGCGCGAGGTGTCGGCCAAGGGAGAAATCCTGATGCCGCTCATCGGCGCCGTGTCGTGCGACGGCCTGTCGATCCAGGAATTGCAGAAGAAACTGGAAGGCTTGTTCGCGCAGTACATTCACGACCCGCAGGTGTCGGTGAGTTTCATGTACTCGCCCGAAGGCGGGGGGCTCTCTCCATGGGGCACGATCCTGGTGATGGGCGAAGTGATGCGCAAGGGGCCGGTCAATATCCCGCCGACGCGGGATTTGACGGTGATGAAGGCGATTCAGATGGCCGGCGGCACCACGCCGATCGCCGCGCTTTCCAAGGTCTACGTCACGCGCAAGGTTTCGGAAACCGAACGGAAGCGGATCGAGGTCAATCTGACCGCCATCGGCAAGCACGGCGACACCAGCCAGGACATCATCCTCCAGCCGGACGACGTGGTGTTTGTCCCCGAGTCGATCATGTGACGGGCGGTCGTTTTTCTTGAAAAGAGTGCTTGCGTCTGTGAAAAAAAAAGTTCAAACTGATGCCAACTTATGGGATATAGGGTTCGGCGTTCGATTTTGTTCTGTCACGGGTTCGTGCTCAAACGAAGGAGGAGTGTGATGAGACAGTCAATGGCGGTTGTGGCCGCGGTGGCCCTCGGCGTGGCGTTGTCGGGGCTCGCCCAAACGGTCAACTGGGTCGGCAGTCTGGGTCGGCTGGCGCAGGATCCCTCGGGCGTCCGCAGCATGATGCAGCAGGTGGACGCACAGGACAAACAGGCATTCGTCCAGCGGTTGCTGCGGGCGGTCGGCACGATGCCGCTCACCCAGGAGGAAAAGAATGCCCGCATCGCCCGCATCGCCCACGAACTGGTTGCCGGCGCAAAGACCGTTGAGGAGAAGATGGCTACGCTGTGCACCATCTTCAGCAAGGCCGATCCCGCCTATCTCGCGGGGGTTTCGGATGTGCTTGCCGCCGGACTGGATGTCGGGCGGAACGGCCTCGCTCAAAAAGAGTTCCTGGATGTTGCGACAAACGTGATGGCCTGTGTGATGGCGCGTACCGAGACTGACGAGGACGCGTTGGTCCGGGTGGCCATGGCGACCTCGACGTTTCTCCGCGCCGCCGGCGGAGAC
>CAYVKQ010000245.1:0-5248 GCA_964451945.1 uncultured Lentisphaerales bacterium | reverse complement strand
GGCTTCACCGTGGTGCGGGAATCGACCAGATCGCGCGTCCAGTCGGCCGCGTACGACCCCGTGTAGGTCAGCCGGGGCCTGCTGCCGGGGAAGACATAACAGATCGAACTCACCACGGCCTCCTCGTAGAGGCCGCCGCCAATGCGGATTTCGTCGAAATCCTTCACCGCCGAATTGCGGTTCGCGTGGTTGAGGGTGCGCCAGGGCGAGGCGGCGCTGCCGGCGTTGCGGTCCGATCCGGTCAAGGCGACGTAGTGGACCGTCCGCGCCTCGGGAAGCGCGTGCAGGGTCGTCGGGCCGTTGGCGTCGAAGGTGATCGTCGCGCCGCCGGTGTCCGTGCCGATCGGCGCGTTGGCCCAGCCGCAGCTCGCATAACCGTCGGCGGGCGCGAACGCGACGCTCACGGAGTCGCCGAAGGCGACGACCTTCTCGACCGACGCGCCGGCGGCGCCGCCGTTGATCGAAACCGTGCCGGTTCCCGCCGGGCACTGCGCCTTGATGGTGCAGGTGACGACGGGCGCCGCGCCGGCTTCATCGACCGAGTAGCCGTCCACGCTCCCGCCCGCTTCGAAGCGGGCGTTGTCGATGTCGGCGTTCATCTTCAGTTCCGCCGCGGAAAGCGCGCGGGAGTAGACGCGCACGGCGTAGAGCTCGCCCTTGATGGCGTACAGCATGTTGAGGGCGTCGCTGGCCGTCATCGAAGCGGTTCCCGCGGTGGGGGCGGCGACGGACGAAAACTGCCGCGCCGAGATGTAGTGCTTCAAGGTGGCCCCGTCGTGTACGTACGTGTAGGTGGCGGGGATCCCGAGAAGTCCGCGCGAACCGTACGTGGCGCTGCCGTAGGCATTGCGGACGTAAAAATAACAGCGTGTGTCGGGGTTATAGAAGTACCAGCCGAAGGCGCGGCTGCCGCTGCGGCCGAACGGCATGGAGGCGTTGATGACCGCCTGCACCGCACTTCGGATTTCGATCGTCCACGGCCCATCGGAATTGAGCAGCGTGCGCAGCGTCGCCGAAGGAATGAAGGAAGCGTAGGCGCCAAGTGTCGTGGAAGCGTTGGTGGAAACGAGCGAACGGCCAGACCAGTATCCCTGACGGCCTGTGAAGTACACCGTCGCGTTGTTGTCGTTCGTCGTGAGGTCGGTCCAGATCGTCGCGTCCGGAACGTGCGTGCCGGTGCCGGCGTTGTCGACGCCGTCCCAGTGGGCGATCAGTCCCGTCTGCACATAGGCGCTGGCCGGGATGTCGGCGTTCGCCGCCGCCGCGGCGCACAGGACCACCGCACACGCGGAAAGAATCAACTTTCCGTGAAAAACCGTGTTTGTCATCGCCCGCTCTCCCTCTTGACGCGAGAGTGCAGACTCCCCGCACTCTCCCTGCGTCAATAATCCACTCTCCTCCCGCATCTGTGGGAGATTACGAAAGCCGGTTCGTAATGTTTATACTTTGCGCGGAAGGGGGAACAACTGTCAACCCTCTTTTGTTCCGGTCATTTGCGGAGCCGAGCCCCAGTTCCCGAGGGGGGCGGGGAACAGGACGCCGGCGTTGACGGGGACGTGTCCCTCGGCGATGTGGTCGAAGAGCCGCCGCTGCAACGTGGTCGCGAGCTGCCCGCGTGTGACCGCCCGCCCGTGGGGGCTGAAGGCCCGCTCGTAGGTCTGGGCGGAGGTCGCCCCCGGCATGGGAACGCGCAGGAAGGCGCGCTGAAAGCGGACAATGTTGGATGTCGCGGGGAGGATGTCGTAGAAGCCGGGATAGAAGAGCCAGCTGCTGCAGGTCACGCCGCGCGGCGCGGGAAGGTCGCCGAAATGGCGCGGGAAGAAGGCGTCGGCCTTGCGGAACGATTCGCGGCAGGCGTCGAAGGCGAGCGGCTCCCCGGCGGGGATGTGGAGCGCCAGCACGGGGTCGCCCGGCGCGAGCCGCGGTTCCCAGGCGCCCGGCTCGAAGGCGGTCGGCTCGGCGGCGATGAAACCGTCGGACCGCACGCGGTGGGCCAGCCGGACTTCGCCCGCCTCTTCGCGGAACACGGTTTCAAGGACCGGCCCGGACGCCCCTTCGCTGTCGGCGAAGCGCCCGTCGGCGGTGACGCGGAAGGCGCCGCGGACGACCACGCAGACCTCGCCCCGCCGCCGGTGCGCGAGGACGACGAAGGGCATCGCGGAGACCGCAGGCTGGAACTGGAGGCGCCCGAGGCGGTACAGCCTGCAGCGGACATGTTCGCGCAGCCACCCGGCCTCGCGGAAGCCGGGGCTGCCGGTGCGCGCGCGGTTCGTGTCGATCCAGATCTGGAAGTCGCTCAGGGTGTCGCGCAGGACATCTTCAGGAATGCCGCGCGCGGCGTATGCGGCGCGCATCGGCGCCAGGTGCTGCAGCAGCGGCAGGATGAGGAAGAAGCGCTCCCCCGCCGAGTCGTCGCGCGGGGTGTCGCGCCACGCGGCGCCGTCCCATCCGCCGGCGCCGCAGAGCGCGGCGGCGCAGCGGGCGAGGTCGGCGAGGCGTTCCGGCCGCTGCAGCAGCTCGCCGGCCGCCCGTTCGATCAGGTCGCAGAAGGGGGGGGCGATGCCGGCCCAGGCCGCCTCGGCGCGCACCCGGCGGGCGTCGCGGAGAAAATCGGCGATGCGGGCCGGTTCATTCAGGGGAGCGGGATCTGGCGGCAAGGTTGCGTTCATGGCTGTACCGGCAATCCGTGATCAGCCGCGGCTGTCGCACCGCAGGTCGAGCCAGTCGCACTCGGCGGGAGTAAGCGGCAGCTCGAGGGCGGCGAGGTTGGCCTGGATCTCTTCGGGGGTGAAGGCGCCGACCAGCGCGAAGAGGTTCAGCGGCTGCCGCATCACCCAGGCGAGCGCCAGCTGCGGCACCGTGACCCCCTTGGCGGCGGCGAGTTCCTCCGCCCGGTCGAGCCGGCGCCAGTTCGCCTCGCAGACGTAGCAACGGATCATGTGCTCCTCGAACCGGTCGCGCACCTGCGCGAAGGTGGCGCGGCTGAGCCGTCCGCTGAAGAACCCGCGGGCGAGGGACGACCACGTCAGCACCGGCAGCCGCTCGGCGGCGTACCAGGCGCGGTCGGCGGCGTGCGCCGGCCCGCTGATGGTGATGCAGTCGTCGCCCCACGGGGAGTCGATCTGCTCGGCGAGGCTGAAGTTCGGACTGCTAGCGGCGAAGAGGGGGAGGCCGTGGGCGGCGCACCAGGCGCGGGCCTCGCGGATGCGCGGCACGGTCCAGTTGGAGCCGCCGAAGGCGCGGATCACCCCTTTCTCCACATAGCGGGCCAGCGTCTCCATCAGCGGGCCGACCGGCTGCGCAGGGTCGTCGCGGTGGAACATCCAGAGGTCGACGTAGTCGGTGCGCATGCGGGCGAGGGTGTCGTGGAGGTCGCTCTCGATGTCGAACGGCGTGACGCGCTTGCGCTCGGCGTTGTGGTGGCTCCCCTTGGCGACGATGACGATCCTGTCGCGGTTGCCGCGGCGCCGCATCCAGTCGCCCAGGGCGCGGTCGGTGCCGCCGCCGCCGTAGATGTGGGCAGTGTCGACCGCGGTGATGCCGGCGGCCTCCATGGCGTCGAGAATTTTGTCAGAGGCGGCCTGACGGTCGCCGTCGGAGATCATCATCGCCCCCTGGACCAGGCGGGAGACGGGTTTGTCGATTCCGGGAATGCTACCGTAGCGCATAGCCTCACAGCCTCACAGTCTTGCAGCCTTTCAACCAGATTCACTCAAACGGGTAGCGAACGCCCCACCGGTTGAGCAATCCCGTCGAGACTTCTGCGATGCGGAGCGTCTCGGACCAGGGAAGGGCGGGGCTTTCGCGCAGCCCCGCGCGGATGCAGCGCATCGCCTCGCGGATCTCGTACTCGAAACCGTTCTTCTCGTGCGGCGTCCGCGCGCGCTCCTCCTTGCCGCCGGCGCGGAGGATGGCCTCCTGGGTGTTGAAGAAGGAGGGAAGTTCGATCACGCCATCGGTTCCGGACAGGCGCGCGTGGCACGTCCCCTGGGTGCGCACGCCGCAGGTGAGGACCGCCTGGGCGCCGTCGGGCCACTGGAAGATCATCGCGGCCTGTTCGTCGACGCCCGTCTTGCCGACGTCGGCGGAACTGGCGGCGGGATCGGGCAGGCTGCCGAACGCCCAGTAGGCGAGGGAGAGAACGTAGACGCCGACATCGAGCAGGCCGCCGCCGGCCAGGGCCGGGTTGAGCAGGCGCGACTCGGGCGTCCAGCCGCCGCGGAAGGAGAAATCGGCCTCCAGCCGCCGCAGCGCGCCGATCCGTCCCGCGTCGATCCAGCCGCGGGCGGTCGCCAGCGCGGGAAGGAAGCGGGTCCACATCGCCTCCATCAGGAAGCGGTCTGTCCGCCGCGCCGTCTCGACCAGGGCGCGCGCCTGGGCGAAGGTCGCGCCGAGCGGCTTCTCGCACAGCACCGGCTTGCCCGCCTCCAGGGCCAGCGCGGCGCACGCCAGATGGTGGTTGTGCGGCGAAGCGACGTAGACGGCGTCGATCGCGGGATCGGCCACGAGCGCCCCGTAGCCGGCGTAGGCGCGCGGAACCGCGAATTGCGCGGCGAACGCCTCGGCCCGCGCAAGGTCGCGCGAGGCGACGGCGCCCACCGTCGCCCCGGGGACGGCGGTCACGGCTTCGGCGAATTTCCGGGCGATGTTGCCCGGGGCCAGGATACCCCATTGGAATGGTTTTCCCATTGTGACCTCGTTTCGTGGTTGCGGAGGGTTCGGGGTTCAGGGAGTGTGTCCAACCTGAACCCTGACTCCTGAACCCCTATGCCTGCTCCTCGGCGACGGGCGGCACGGATGCAGCCTCGTCGGCGGTCCGCCCCATCTGGGCGGCGGTGGGTTTGAGCTCGCGGACCTTCTCGATGATCTGCGCCGTCGTCTCGGGGTGGCTGCGGAGGAAATCGGTGGCGGCGAGCGCCCCCTGGCCGATCTGGTCGTTGCCGAACGAGAGCCACGAGCCGCGCTTCGTCACCACGTTGCAGGCGAGGGCGGCGTCGAGCACCGAACCCTCCCAGGAGATGCCGCGGGCGTAGAGGATGTCGAACTCGGCCTCGGTGAAGGGCGGCGAGACCTTGTTCTTCAGCACCTTGACGCGCGTGCGGTTGCCGACGACCGTCCCCGACGACTCCTTGATCACGCCGATCTTCTGCACGTTGAGGCGGACCGAGGCGTAGAACTTGAGGGCGCGGCCGCCCGGCGTCGTCTCGGGGTTGCCGAACATGATGCCGATCTTCTCGCGCACCTGGTT
>CAYVKQ010000244.1:0-5263 GCA_964451945.1 uncultured Lentisphaerales bacterium | reverse complement strand
GGGTATGATTGTTACAAATAATCTGTTGTGTGGGAGTCCAGATGAACACGTGCAGCCGCATGGTTGCCTTTTCCGCGATTGCGTGCCTGATCGCGTGGAAGTGCCCGGCTTTTGAGCCAGCAGCCGTGTTGCCGCCGCCATCGCCTTCTGGAAGCGCCGGTATGGCGGTCGCCCTCGGCGACGGGTGGCTGGCGGTCGGCGCGCCGCAGGCGACGGTCGGTGAAAACGCCGAACAGGGCGCGGTGCATCTCTATGCGTGCGACGTGTCCGGCGCCTGGCGTTGCGTAACCTCTCTGGTCGTATCCGCCGGAGCGGCCTATGACCGGTTCGGCCAGTCGCTCGCCGCATCGAGCAACCGGCTTGCAGTCGGAGCCTGGGGCGACGACCAGCGCGGCGCGGAGGCGGGCGCGGCGCATGTGTTCGAGACCGATGGCACGAACTGGGTCTGGATCGCGAAACTGACGGCGTCCGACGGCGCGGCGGGGCACTTCTTCGGGTCGGCGCTGGCGCTCGACGGCGACATGCTGGCCGTCGGCGCGCGCAAGGCGCCGGCAGGGGCGAAGGAGGCGGCGGGTGCGGTCTACGTGTTCAGTAGGGACGATGGCGGCACTTGGCAGCAGCGGAAAAAGCTGGCCGCCGGCGACGCCGCGAGCTACGACTATTTCGGCGGCGCGGTCGCCCTCGATGGCGACGAGCTGCTGATCGGGGCCAACGACAACGACGACAACGGATCGAAATCGGGATCCGCCTATCTCTTCCGGAACAGCGCGGGCGGAACGGGGGAGTGGTCGCAGGTCGCGCTGCTGCTCGACGCGGCCGGTGCGCAATACGACTCGCTCGGCTCCTCGGTGTCGCTGCGCGGCGGCGTCGCCGCCGTCGGCGCCCCGGGTGTCTTGTCCTCCGCCGGCGCCGTCTGCCTCTTCGCGCGCGACGAGGGCGGCAGCAATGCCTGGGGGCAGGTCGCGAAACTGCTCCCCGCCGAACTGCCGCCCGGCATGGGGTTCGGCGCGGCCGTCGCCCTGGACGACGACGGGGTGTTCGCGGGCGCGCCCGACGCCGACGTGGCCGGACCGCTCGGATCGGGTGCCGTTTTCCGGTATGAACCGGCGGCGGGAGGCGCGGACTGGAAGGAGGTGCAGCGGATCGATTCTTCGCCGCCGGCGGAGTCCGAGCGCTTTGGCGCGGCGCTGGCCCGGAACGCGCAGTGGCTGGTCGTCGGCGCGCCCGGCAGCACGAACGCCGGCGAACGGGCCGGCGCAGCCATGGTCTTCGCCGAGGTCCCGGCCGGCGCCGTCCTGACCGGCATCGCCGTCATCACCAACGTGGTCCACGTCTCCTGGAGCGGCGGCACGGCGTACACCCAGATTCTCGAACGGGCGGCAAGCCTGCAAGCCGCCGACTGGACGCCCGTCCGGACCAATCTGCCGCCGACGCCCGAAACCGGATCCCACGTCGAAGCCCTCGGCGCGCGGAGGTTCTACCGTCTTCTGGAACTCAGGCATTGACCAGTCGGAGAAAAACAGATGCAAACCGTCACCTGTCACTCGGATTCACACGGCCCGGCCCGCGGTGCGGGCACTGCCGTCTTCGCGCTCGTGTCCTGTCTCGCCGCCCATTCCCTGTCGGCCGCGGAGCCCTTGCCCACAATGGGCCCTGGCGGAGTGCCGCCCGCACCGCCGCCTGCCTGCGCCGCGCAACCGTTCTCCTTCAAGCCGATCCGATTGCCATCCCACCCCGTTCCGCTCGATTTCGAGCCGGGCATGCCCGCGGGCGGCCGGGTTGCCATTGTGGTTGCCAGCGCGGTCTACAGCGCTGTCTCCAGCAGTGTCAACACCTACGCGGCCGATCTGACCACGCACGGGTTCACCCCGTTTGTCGTGACATTCTCCGGAACGGTGGAAGCGCTGAAAGATGTCCTCGCGGGCTACTACGCCGAAGCGAACTCTCTGGCCGGCGCCGTGCTGGTCGGCGACCTCCCCTACGCGGTCTGGGAAATGAACAAGTCGTTCGACACCGGAACGTCGTACTACGCGGCGGAGATCTGCGATATCTTCCTCATGGACCTCGACGGCACATGGGAGGATCTCAATACTTCACATCCCTTCGAGGCGGGGCGCTACGACACGCGCGGCGGCGATCTGCACTGCGAGATCTGGGTGACACGCATCGCCGCGGACAACTTGAGCGTGAGCGGCCAGACCGAGACGACGCTGCTGAACGGCTACTTCGCCCGCGACCACGCCTACCGCGGCGGCGCGTACTCGGTCGCCAAGGCGGCGCTGCACTACACCGACTACGACTGGGCCGACGATGCCGCGGAGGATGCGATCGAGCTGGAAGCCGTCTACCCGGCCGTCGCCTCCCGCGTCTGCGGCGTGGACGCCGGAGCGGGGGGCGCCGACTACCGCGACAACCATCTGCCCTCGGCCGTCGAACTGATCCAGGTGCGGTGCCATGGAACCGCCACCACGCACATGTGGGACGACGGCGTGAACGTGACGTCCTCCGACTATCTGGTCAAGGACCCAGACGCCGTCTTCTACAACCTCTACACCTGCTCGGGCGCCGACTTCACGACCGCCAACAACCTGAGCCGCATCGCGGTGATGAACCCCGCCGCCGGCGGCCTCGCGGCCTGGTCGCACAGCGGCACGGGCGGCATGATCACCTTCGACCGCTACCGCGCCTCGGTCTTCTACGACGCGCTCGGCGCCGGCGAGTGCCTCGGCGAAGCGTTCCGCCTCTGGTACAACTCCTGCGTGGACGGCGACTTCTACTACACCGAACCCTACTGGAAGACCGCGAAGTGGTTCAACGGCATGCGCATCGACGGCGACGGCTGCCTGACGCTGCGCACACCGACCATCCGCTACGTCTCCACAACCGGAGGCGACACGCCTCCCTACACATCCTGGGAAACCGCCGCGCACAGCGTGAACGACGCCTTCGACCTGTGCGGACCCGGCGACATCATCCGCGTCGCTCCGGGCCACTACACGCTGGATTCCACGCTGGTCTTCGACACCTCCAAGGCGATCCGGATCTCCGGGACGAACGAGAATGCGACAGCCGTGCTCGACAGCGCCGGGGGCCGCTGCATCGACATCCAGTACGGCGTGCACGCCGTGATCGAGAACCTCGCGCTGACCGGCGGCAGCGCCGACTATGGCGGCGGCGCCCGCATGGCCTCCGGCATCCTGCGCGGCTGCGTGGTCACAAACAACCACTCGACCTACGCCGGCGGAGGCCTCTATCTGAACTATGACGCGCACGTCGAAAACTGTCTTCTGGCCGGCAACACGAGCACCAGCCACGGTGGCGGCTTCATCACTTGGGGCCGCGACGTGGTCATGACCGACACGGTGGTATCCAACAATGTCGCCGGCGAGAGCGGCGGCGGTGGCATCACAACGTCTGGTGGTCGCTACGAACGTTGCCGGTTCACGGACAACGTGGCCGGAACCTATGGTGGCGGGGTCAACGTCATCGACCGTTCGACGCGCCTCGACGCCTGCGTGGTTGCCGGCAACCACGCGGCGCAGCACGGCGGCGGGCTCTCCATCCACCTGGGGTCGGTGTGCAACACGCTGGTCGCCGGGAACACCTGCGGAACGGACGGCGGCGGCGTCTACGTCAGCGCGAACTACGTTCCCGGTCCCTCGCTCACGAATGTGACGGTCACCGCCAATGAAGCGGACGGCGCCGGCGACGGCGTCGCGATGGGTTCCAACGTGTCGCTCGTCAACGGCATCGTCTGGGGCAACGGTGCGGACGATCTGCATCTGCTGGACGGTTCGACCGGCTCCCGCATCGACCACTCCTGCCTCGGCGAGGCCTACGCCGGCGCGGGCGACAACAACGTCTTCGCCGATCCGCTGCTGACGGCCGACTGCCGGCTCGGGGCAGGCTCTCTCTGCATTAACGCGGGTGCCACACCGGCGTGGATGGTCGGCACCGTTGACCTGGCGGGCAACCCGCGCGTGCTTCCCGCGCTCGGCGCGGCCGACATTGGCGCCTATGAATACACGGGGCCGTTCGGTCTCTTCGCCTCGCCCGGCGCGCTCACTTTCTCGACGTACGAGACCTACGACCCGGCCGCGCAGGATTTCGCCGTGCGCAGCGACAGCGCGTCGGGCCGCTTCGCCTCCTGCGCCGCGACGGGCGGCTGGCTCGGCGTCAGCCCGCCTCTCGCGGCCGGCGCCGCGGTCAGCGACACCGCGCCGCTCGAAGGTTCGGTCTCCGTTTCGGCCGCCGGACTCGCGCCCGGTCACTATGCGGCCGCCGTGAGTGTCCGCACCAACGGCGCGGTCACGGCGATCACCGTGCCGGTCGCGCTCGATGTCCTGCCGCTCCAGACCGACGCGCTGGCCTTCGGGCCGGTCGCCACGCCGCAGGGCACGGGCGTGGCCTTCACCGTACGGCTCGCCGCGCGCAACGCCGCCGGCTTCACCAACCGCAACCACGCGGCGGATGTCGCGCTCGAAGCCTTCGCCTTCGACAACTACGGCGCAAGCGACACCGTCGGCGCCGGCACCACGACCACCGAGTACTTCCTCTACACCTACTATCACGACTCGCGCTCGCAGATGGTCTTCCTCTCGTCGGAACTCGGCGGCGCGGGCGTGATCACCAATGTCGCGTTTTATCTGACCAAGGTGCCGAACCCCGCGACGCTTACCGCGCTCACCGTCCGGCTCAAGCACACCAGCGAATCGTCGTTCTCGTTCGGGGCCGTGTTCGAGACCGCCGGCTGGCACACGGGCTACTCCGCCAACCGGACGCTCAGCTCCGGACAGGTCAACACCTGGGTCTCCCTGCCGATCAATCCGCCCTTCGCGTACGGTGGCACGAGCAATCTGATGGTCGATGTCTGCTTCAACAACAGCAAGTACTCGAGTTCGGGCACCGTCCGCCACACGGCCACGGGTTCGATCCACCGGCATTACCACGGCTACAGCGACAGCGCGGCGGGCGATCCTCTGCTCTGGTCCGGGACCAGCGGCGGCCCGAACCGCTCCACCCACACCGAGCGCCCGAACCTGCGCTTCGATCTCGTACGCGCGGCGGAGGTCGTGATCCCCACTAGGCCCGCTACGCTGCCCGGCGATGCCTTCAGCCAGGGCGTGTGGCAGGGCGGCGTGGCGATCGACACGCTCCGCTCGAACGTCACGCTGCGCGCGACCTGCGGCGGGCTGACGGCGCTCAGCAACCCCGTCGACATCCTGGCCGTCGCGCCGGAAGGGCCGATCCCCTCCGCCTGGCT
>CAYVKQ010000243.1:0-5277 GCA_964451945.1 uncultured Lentisphaerales bacterium | reverse complement strand
TGTCAACAGAGCAGCCAACATGACGAGGGCTTGTCTTTTCATTGCTATCTTCGTTGTTGATGCGCTTAAACCATGATTTTCATATTACTTGAGTACGGGGGCTGGCGCAAGCCCAGTGTCGGGAGCCGTGTTTTGTTTTACAACAGAACCAGCGAATCCCGTCAGGACGGTATCTACTGTTGGCCTCGGAGGTGAAACATGGGGATTTTCGATCCAGACGTTCACAAATTTGACGAATCTTGCCTCAAAGGCCTCAAAGGCGGGGCGATACTGTGTTCTCGGGGGGGGTAGACAAACGCGCCGCAATGTGGGATACTACCTTTCTTGGTTTTGCTCGCGGTATGTTCTGCGCGGAAAACGACGGGGCGCAGGTTGGGGCGTCCGGTGGATCCATAGTGGACAGCGGGGGGCTTCAACTGACGAAACGCCCCGGTCGCAAGCCGGCCTGTGCGTCCATCAGGCAGACAGGCCGGTAGGCGCAGCGACCGGGGGGTTTTGCACGAGCCTCAATGGTCGATGCGAGCGTCATTGCGTGCTGATCCAACCCACAGGACGCCTGGTTCACGCTGTGCGAAAAAGGCGGGATGGGTTCACCACCAGGATTGACACGGGAGCCGTTCTACATGCAGAAACTTTTTGTTTTTCTCGTGGCCCTTTCCTGTGGGGCGTTTGTAAATGCCGCCACGATTTTTGTGAAGCCCCAAGCCGTCGGCGATGCCAGCGGCTCGGATTGGGCCAACGCCAAAGGCGATTTGCGATCAGTCATCGACTCGGCTTCCTCCGGCGATGAAATCCGGGTCGCCAAGGGCCTATACTATTGGACCGGACGGCTCTCCATCGCCTCAAAGACGATTACGATCATCGGAGGCTACGCCGGCGTCAGCGAGTCCGAGACGCCGGATTCCGAGACCTTCAAGACGATTATCTCCGGCGACGTGAGCCAGAACGACCAGTGGGTGCTTTGGGATCTGCAGAAGCGGATGTACAATGCAGTCAACACATTCGAAAGCACCCTTGGCGGCGTCATTCAGGAGGCCGCGCTTTACGTTCCCGAAGTGCCCGGGGAATACCAGATCGCGACGATTAATTCGAGCCTCGCCGGCGACAACGTGGCGATTTTCACGCTTGCGAGCACCTGCACATTCACCCTGAAGGGCGTGTGGATTGTCGGGGCAGGCCAGGCGGCCAGTCAAGGCACCGGAGCCGCCATATCCGCCGATACATCCAATCTGTCCATCGAGGACGTCCGTTTTGTCGGCTGCTATGGCAAGGAGGGCGTTGTTCAGATCAATCAAAACCATGCGATGCGGACGGTAATGAAAAACTGCCTCTTCAAGTGGAACCTGGTCACGGCGCGCGGTATTTTCCGCACGGATGGCAGCAATTACACGGTCGATTCGATTAAAATTGTCGGAGGGCTCCAGACCGGCTCACAGGGCTCCTGCGCCTGGTTCCTGCACAGCGGTTCCGGCGCCGTATACACCAACTGCTGGACCGAGAAGTGCTACGGCGCGGGATCGAGCTTTGGGCCCAGCGGCGGCGTCGGGGTGGAGAACGCGAACAAAAGCACCTTCGCGAACTGCGTATGCACCAACAACTTCGGTTATGGCGGCATCGCCCCCGCGGCGATCAATTTCCGCTATAAAGACCACGTCCAGAACATGAACATCCGCAACAGCCTCTTCATCAACAACAAATGCGTAATGAAGAAGGCAAGCGGTACGATCCTCAATTTGGGGACGGTTGCGCTCGGCAAAAACGGCGGCACCGTGGAGGGCTGCACCTTCATCGGCAACACCTGCGATTCCATCCCGAGCGGCACCTGCAAGTCGATCATCGCGGCTCCCCTGACCATCACCCCGCGCGATGGGGGCGCCGAAGTGGACGCACCGTTCCGCAACGTCTTCAACTGCACCTTTGCCGGAAACCGCGTGCTCACCTCCCAGGGGGACAACGGGGCCAAAATCACCGCCGCTCGTTCGATCGCCGTCTTCACCGCACTGGCCAACAATCCGCTCGACGTCGTGATCGCGAATTGCACCTTCACCGGCGACACCGCCTATCCGGACGTGATCTGGACCGGCGCTGACCCCTCCCGCGCCACAAAGATACTCAACAGCATCTTCTGGAAGACAGGCGACGCCTCCGCCTATCAGCCTTTCAAGACGGACACTCCTGAAGCGCTTTATGTGACGAACTGCATCGTGAACGGCATCACCGGGCTTCCCGCGGGCATTCGCGGCGGCGGGATCACGTTCGCCGATCCGCTCCTCGGTGGGCTTGAAGCGGTCGCGGGGTACGCCATGCCGGTCATTCGTCCTGGCGCCCGCGTTCCCGGACTGCAAGGCTGCACAGATCTGGTCAGGTTCACCAGCGACTACCGCGTCTATCTCTGCTATGCGGCGCCGCTTGCACACGTCTCGGACGCGACGGTGGCCATCCCGGCTACTGCCCCGCTGGCTGACGCGGTAGACACCTCGCGCCCGGTCGGCGGCTCCACCAAGGGGGCCGTGCAGACCCTGTCCGCGGCTGCGGAAAATGGGTACACGCTCTTGCTGAAGGTCGTTCCCGAAGGCGCCGGCTCGCTGACCGGTGGCGCTTCGACGCAGGTGGTCCCGCAAGGTTCGGCGATCACGGCGGTAACGGCGGCCTCGGCTGATGCCGGAACTTTCATTTTCACGGGATGGAAACGACCTGACGGAACCCTTTACAGCAGTGATGCGACGCTTTCCATTCCGGCCCTGAATGCGGATCTGGCCCTTAACGCCACGTTCAGCGCTCCTGACGTGACGTGGACATTCGACCTGAACGGCGCCGGCACGTTCTCCGGCGGCGCTTCAAACAAGGTTTTCACGCTTGCACCGGGCTCGGCGGTACCATCCTTGTCCTTCACAATCGACGAGGACTACTGCATCCCTTACGGCTGGGATCCGCCGGTTCCCGAAACGGTGGGTATAGCCAACCGGACATTCACATACACTTATCTCGCCAAAACCCACCGCATCGTCCGCCTCGATACCAACGTTGACGGCGGCACCGGCGACGGTTCATCCTGGGCCAACGCCATGACTAACATCCAGGAAGCCATCGACGCCGCCGGGGTGTGGTCGGGGGAGGTCTGGATGAAAAAGGGCATCCACAAGAGCGGCTCCTCGGCAGACTCACGCCTGGTCATGCGGAACAACGTGGCGATCATGGGCGGATTCGAGGGCGTGGATGGGAAATATGCCGACGACGACGCCGAGCACGCCGCCCGGAATGTCGAACTGTACCGTACGATCCTCACGGGAGACACCGGCCTGGACGATACCTGGAAGGGCAACGTTTCCGGCGACATCAAGGTTGACGGCGTCAACCTCAAGGTCATAGGCGTTGACGGCAATCTCACCTACCCGGCGCCGACTGACAACGACGTCTATTTCTATCACTCGCTCAACAATAACAACGCTTCGCCCATATTCGACCATGCAGACCATTTAACCGTGAATCTCGATCAGACCGCCGTCCTCGACGGGCTGACGATCATGGGCGGCACCGTGATGGACAATGGTCTTGGTGCCCATCCGCGGGTGCTGAACTGCACCTTCCTGGGCTCCGCGAAGTTCATCACGGACGACTGGATGACGTTCACCGGCTGCACGTTCTCGCTCTGGGGCGTCGACCATGGGATTTATGTTGAAAACATTGGCTTCAACGCCGGTTCCACCGCCTATACCCTGGTCACGGACTGCGTGTTCACAAACTGCGCCACCACGGACCGCGGAGCGGTTGCCACGCAAAACGCCAAAATCCGGATCGATGGATGCGCTTTTGTCGGTTGCTGGAGTCAGTCGCGCGGCCCGTACGACAGTCCCACCATAGGCGCTGAGAATGGTGCCTGCGAGGTGCTGAACTGCCTGTTCAAGGACAATCTGTGCACGAACGGTTATCAGGTGGCCGCGTTTTCGAGTGGCGGCGGCGTGGTCAGCAACTGCCTCTTTGTCGCGAACCGCATGATCCAGGGTTATGGGAGCATATCCGACTCGAGTCCGGTTTGCATCGCGCGAAGTTACAAGAGCAACATCAAATTCTTTAACTGCCCCTTTATATCCAACACGGTATCGCGATCCGTTTACAACAATTCAAACAATAAGAACGCGATCGCCAGCGTGGTCTACCTGCAGCAAGACGCCGACATTCTCGTCAACTGCACGTTCGATGGTAACCACGTCGATTCCTTCAGCGAGTTGCCGGCATACCCTGCCTTCGCCTCCATGATCGCCTTCGCACCGGCATCCGGCGGCGGCCTTGTCAACTGCACTTTCAACAACAACGAAGCCGCCGAGGGCGACATCGGCCTTCCCGTCAGGTCGGGAACGTCCCTGATCAAGCTGATCAACGCCCTGTTCTGGAACGCGGCCGCTGATTACGTATTCGCGACAAAGACCGGCAATACCACCGCGGAACTGGTGATCCTTGATTCCACCGCCAAGGGGTTCAATCCGTCCGCATCGATGATCAGCAGCTTCCAGAATGTCTCAACGGCGGATCCGATCATAACCGCCAAGTGGGTGTCGAACGGCGTGGCAGTCGGTCGGCGGCTGAGCGGGGGATCGCCTGTCCGAAGCGCGGGGCGCAACATCTTTTCCAGCGCCGGCAAATATTATTACCTCTCAAGCTTGTCGCCGCTGACTTACACACGCTGCGACTCGACGGCGACGGTCACTTCCGGAACCATGACGCTCATTACGGATGCAATCGGAGACGAACGGCCTGCCGATGCCTTCTCCCAGGGCGCGATTCAGAAGACGGCGAAGGGCGGCACGGTACTGCTCATGCGATAACCCGCCTTGGGTCAGGCGGAGGGGTAACCCTGCTGTCCAAAATCAAGCGGAACAGGGCGATGCCCCGTTGCTGCGTGGCGCGTTCGGGTTGGCCGATGGCGACGGGGGCATGGGACGGATGTGACGCATGCGACGCATGCGCCCCAGGGTGTGCCGCCGCCCTTTGTCCCCTTTGTCCTGCTCGACGATACGGTTGACTTCGGCCGGGGTGTAGAACTGCCCCTTGGACTTGCCGCTCGCCGTGGCGAAGGGGCGCATCAGGGATTCGTAGGCATCGCCCAGCAGGTCGTCGCCGCCGGCGCGGTTTCTGGAGAAGCGGATGCAAGCCGCATTCCCACCACATGGCGCATTTGATGAAGCGGAGTCTGCCGTGCTATAGTGGTTGCGAACTCCAGAGGTAACCCCGAGGTGTCGTATGCTGCAATTCACAATCGATTCCACCAAGTGTACGAAG
>CAYVKQ010000242.1:3850-5309 GCA_964451945.1 uncultured Lentisphaerales bacterium | reverse complement strand
ACACCCCCTCGGGCGACTACGTCGTCGTCAAGTTCGCCCGCTGGGCCTTCGAGAAGTTCCGCGGCGTCGAGGACAAGCTCGGCACGCAGATGAAGGCCGTCGGCGAGGTGATGTCGATCGGCAAGACCTACAAGGAGGCGTTCCAGAAGGCGATCCGCTCGCTCGAAAACGGGCGCCACGGGCTCGGGTTCGCCAAGGACTACAACGCCAGGAGCCTGCCCGACCTGCTCGAGCTGCTGCGCGTCCCGACTTCCGAGCGCCAGTGGATCCTGTACGAGGCGATCCGCAAGGGGGCCACCGACGAGCAGCTTTTTGAACGGACGAAGATCAAGCCCTGGTTTCTCGGCCAGATGCGCGAGCTGGTGGCGCTGGAAGAGCGCCTGCTCAAACACAAGGGGACAGTGCCGCCGGCCGACCTGCTGCGCGAAGCCAAGCGGGACGGTTTCGCCGACAAGTACCTCGCCAAGATCCTCGGCGTTCCCGAGCGCGCCATCCGCGACGCCCGCACCGCCGCCGGCGCGGTCGAGGCGTGGGACGCCGTCCCCGTCTCGGGCGTGCAGGAAACCTCCTATTTCTATTCGACCTACCATGCGGAACGCGTCGCCCTCCCCGCCTGGGAGAAGCGCAAGGCTGCCGCCCCGGCGGCGAAAAAGCGGGTGGTCATCCTCGGCGGCGGGCCGAACCGCATCGGCCAGGGGATCGAATTCGACTACTGCTGCGTCCACGCGGCGCTGGCACTGAAGAAACAGGGGTACGAGACCATCATGGTCAACTGCAACCCCGAAACCGTTTCCACCGACTACGACACCTCGGACAAACTCTACTTCGAGCCGCTCACGGTCGAGGACGTGCTGCAGATCCATGCGCGCGAGCGCCCGGTGGGCGTTGTGGTCCAGTTCGGCGGACAGACGCCGCTCAACATCGCGCGCGAGCTTGCCGGGAACGGCGTCGCCATCCTCGGCACCTCGATCGACTCGATCGACATCGCCGAGGACCGCGACCTGTTCCGCAAGATGATGGACAAGCTGGCGATCCCCATGCCCGAATCGGGCATGGCGGCGACGGCGGACGAGGCGGTCCGGATCGCCGCGACCATCGGCTACCCGCTGATGATCCGCCCGTCGTTCGTCCTGGGCGGCCGGGGCATGGAGGTGATCTACGACGAGGCGCAGCTCCGCGAATACGTCGACCGCGCGGTCGGCGTCACGCCGGAACTCCCCCTGCTGATCGACCGCTTCCTGCAGAACGCGCTGGAGTGCGAGGCCGACGCGCTGGCCGACGGCCAGGACGTCTTCATCCCCGCGATCATGGAGCACGTCGAGCTGGCGGGGATCCATTCGGGCGATTCGGCCTGCCTCCTGCCGCCGGTCAACATCCCCGAAAAGCACCGCGAGACGATCCTCGCCTACACGCGCAAGATCGCCCAGGAACTCCATGTCATCGGCCTAATGAACATGCA
>CAYVKQ010000242.1:0-3840 GCA_964451945.1 uncultured Lentisphaerales bacterium | reverse complement strand
CGATCGAGAAAGACAAGGTCTACGTCCTGGAGGCCAACCCCCGCGCCTCGCGCACCGTGCCGCTGGTCTCGAAGGTGTGCGACATCCAGATGGCCGGCATCGCCACCCGCCTGATGCTGGGCGCCAAGATCGCCGAGCTCGGCCTGCGCAACCGCATCATCCCCCACACCGGCGCCAAGGAGGCGGTCTTCCCCTTCGACAAGTTCCCCGAGGTCGACCCCGTTCTCGGTCCGGAGATGCGCTCGACCGGCGAGGTGCTCGGCATGGCCGACCGCCCCGGCGCCGCCTACTACAAATCGCAGGAGGCGGCCAACAGCGCGCTGCCCCTCGAAGGAACGGTGCTGTTCTCGCTGACCCAGAAAGACCCCCAGGCGCTTGATGTCGCCCGACGTTTCGCGAACCTCGGCTTCAAGCTGCTGGCGACCTCCGGCACGCGCGACTTCCTCGGCGCGCACGGCATCGCGGCCGATCTGGTCCACAAAATCAACGAGGCGCGGCCCAACGTTCTCGACGTGATCCTGAACAAGGCGGTCACGCTGGTGATCAACACCCCGTCGCCGCGGCGCGACAGCCGTACCGACGACGCCTCGATCCGGCGCGCGGCGATCAAGTACAAGGTCCCCTACATCACCACCCTGGCCGCCGCCACCGCCGCCGCCAAGGGGATCGACGCCACCCGCGCCGGCCGGGCCGGCGTCAAGTCGCTGCAGGAGTACCACCGGGATATCCGCTGACGGAGGCGAACCGATGACATCGAGAGGCGCGCGTCCACACGGCGGGCACGCCCCGGCGTTCAGCGCCTGAACTCCCGCGCCAGTTCGCGCAGCGCGCCCCCGCACAGCACCCGGGCGAGCCCGGCATAGAGCGCCGCCGCCGCCGCGAGGGTCGCCGCCATCGCTGCTATTTCGCCGGCTTTGCCCCAGCCACTCCACGCCGCCGTCAGGTGCCGTTGCAGCAGCCACGCTGTCGCCGCCATCAACGCCGCCGCCACCAACGCCCCGGCCGCCGGCCGCAGCACCGCGGCCGGCCGTATGCCGCACCCCTTGCGGCGCAGCAGCCAGACCAGCAGCGCCACCGCAAGCGCGCTCGACAGCACCGTGGCCGCCGCGATGCCCACATGCTTCCAGCCCTCCGGCCACGTCAGCACAAAACAGAGATTCAGCGCGAAATTCAGCGCCACCGCCAGCAGACTCACCCGCACCGGCGTCACGGTGTCGCCCAGCGCGTAGAAGGCGGGCGTGACCGCCTTGTGAAAGCAGAAGACCAGCAGCCCCGGCGCATAGGCGGCCAGCGCGCGGGCGCACTGGACGGCGGAGGCGTCGGTGAAGCGTCCGCCCGGATGCCGGTAGACGAGCTGCACCACCGGCAGGGCAAGGACCAGCAACCCGGCGGCGGCGGGGGTCATCAACACCAGGATATTGCGCAGCGCCCGCTCAAGGGTCTGCGGAATCGCGGCGGCGTCCGCCGCGGCCGCCTGCGTGGCAAACGTCGGCAGCAGCACCGTGGCGAAGGCCGTCCCCACCAGTCCCAGCGGTAGGTAGACCAGGCGGTCGGCGTACTCGAGCGCCGCCGGCGCCCAGCTTCCGGCCCACATCGCCAGCAGGCCGTCGATGCAGACGTTCACCTGCACCACGCCCGAGGCAAGCGCCAGCGGCAGCGCCCGCCGCAGCACGCGCGCCACGGCGGCGTCGCCCCGCCACCGGAGGTCGGGCCTCAGCCGCACGCCGAGGCGGCGCAGGGCCAGCATCTGGAACAGCGCCTGCGCCACACCCGCGATCAACACCGCCCAGGCAACGACGCGGATGCGCACCCCCGGGTCGTCGGCGACGAACGGGCACACCCCGACCAGCGCCACGATCCAGATGATGTTGAGCAGGGCCGGCGCCAGCGCCGGCACCCAGAACGCCTTCAGCGTATTGAGCGCCCCCATGGCGAGGGCCGCCACGCAGATCAGCGGCGCATACGGCAGCATGATGCGCAACAGCGGCAGGATCGCCGCGAACCGCGGGGTCGAAGCCACCCACGCCTGGAGGGGAAAGGTCGCCAGCATGCCGAGAGCGGCGAGCGCGCCCAGGACGGAGACAATGAAGCCGGCCGTCTTGGCCAGCAGCCTGTGTCCGGCCGCCGGCCCGCCCTGCGCCACCGCGGCGGCATAGGCGGGAATGAAGGCCGCCGACAGCGCCCCTTCGCCGAAAAGCTTGCGGAAGAGGTTCGGAATGCGAAAGGCGACGACGAATGCCGAGGCTTCGAGGCTGGTGCCGAACACCCGCGCCATCAGCACCTCGCGCACCAGACCGGCCACGCGGCTGACAGCCGTGCCGCCGGCCACCTTGGCGACCGAACGCAGCACCGATGGCGCGCCCGCGGCCACGTCAGCCCCCCCTTCGCGCGCCATGGGTGCAGATGTGGCGCACCGCCTCGTGGAAGTTCTCGGCGCCGGCGAGGATGGCGATCTCGACCCGCAGGTAGAAGACCGGCACCGCCGGACTCGCCAGCCGCGGCAGGCGCACGGCGTCCTTCTCGGTGGTGATCACCGCGCACGCGCCCGCCTCGTCGGCGCGGTTGACCGCGTCGATGATCTCCTGCGCCTCGTAGCGGTGGTGGTCGGCGAAGCGATCGGCCGCCGTCAGCTTCGCCCCCATCTCGCGCAGAAACCCCTCGAAACTCTGGGGCACCGCGATGCCGGAGAAGGCGGCGACGCGCTTTCCCTCGAGCCACGACAGCGGCAGCGTCTCATCGCTGAAGACATTGCGCAGATGCCGCGGTTCGTGACGGCACTCGATGATCTCGGCGTGTGCGTTGAGTGCGCCGATCTGCCCGCGCAAGGCGGCGGAGTCGCCGTCCGACTTGGTGATGAAGATGAAGTCGGCCCGGTCGAGATTGCGCACCGGCTCGCGCAGCACCCCGCGCGGCAGGACGTTGCCGTTGCCGAAGGGGTTGGTCTTGTCGATCAGCACCAGTTCCAGACGGTGCTTGAGCTTCTGGTACTGGAAGCCGTCGTCGAGCACCAGGGTGTCGCAGCCGAACTTCTTGATCGCGTAGCGGCCGCTTTTGACGCGATTCTTGTCGACCAGCACGACCACGCCGGGCAGGTTGGAGGCGAGCATGTAGGGTTCGTCGCCGCCCATCTCGCTGTCGAGCAGCAGGTGGTGGCCGTCGCTGACCACGCGCGGCGGCTCCAGCGTCTCGCGGAAGAGCCGCTGGACCCACGGCAGCTCCTTCTTGCGGTAGCCGCGGCTGAGGATCGCCACCTTGCGTCCCGACTTGTGGAGCTCGCGGGCGAAGATCTCCACCACCGGCGTCTTGCCCGTGCCGCCCGCGGTGATGTTGCCCACGCTGATCACCTGGCAGCCGAGGGGATAGCGCCGCAAAATGCCCGCCTCGTAGAAGAACAGGCGTGTCTGCACGATCCCGCGGAAGACGTGCGAAAGCCCTTTCAGCCACGCAAGCAGAAAGCGGACCGAGCCCGTGTGCCCCTGGTCCGCCCCCGGCTGCTGGATCAGGCGGACCAGATACCGCTCCAGCCGCTCGACCCGCCTGGAAACCATTCGTGCCATAGAGGGTGAGGATGATAGCCGAGCGCCCGGCCAAAGGCAATCCAACAGCGCAACATCCAACGGCGGTGCGGAAGTCCGTGGGGCCGACGTTGCACGGCGGCCACCGCAGCACCATCGCCGCCACGCGGTATCGGCGCTACCGCTGCCGCGTCGGCCGCTGCGCGTCCGCGGTTCACGGGCTCAAAAGCACCTGCCGGGCGCCGAGACCGGCGTAGTCGGAGGGGTTGCAGCTGAGGACGATGATTTGCAGCCCCCGTGCCGCGCCGAGGTCCAACATCCCCTG
>CAYVKQ010000241.1:0-5319 GCA_964451945.1 uncultured Lentisphaerales bacterium | reverse complement strand
TCTCCATGGCCGACATCGCCGCCAACGATTTCAACCTCAACATCTCCCGCTACATCAGCACCGCAGTGCAGGAAGAGGAAATAGACCTGGCCGCAACGCATCGCGACTTGATGACACTCGACGCACAGACGGGGTTTTGCCGACGCGGCATGCTTGCGCGCCCTCCGGTAGCGAACGTTCACCGCGACATGCACATACGGAGTGACTACAATTGAGAATCTGGTTGAGGGAGACATGCGTGTATGACTAGGATCAGATTGCCGTACCACAGAACTTTCCAGGAGGCGGATGTGCCCGATCACATGTTGCGGGCTGTGCTGATGCCGCACGGGCATGGTGGTGGCGCGCGAAGCCTGAGTGTCGAGCGGCAGCAGGGCTTGGTTGCCGCCGCACTGGACAATCCGCTGGGCACGCCGCGGTTGGAAGATCTGGCGGTCGGCAAGCGCAGCGTAGCGGTACTCACCAGTGACCACACGCGTCCGGTGCCGAGCCATATCACATTGCCGCTGCTGCTGGAGCGGCTGCGCCGCAAGAATCCTAGCATCAAAGTAGAGGTGCTAGTGGCTACCGGGTCGCACCGTCCTGCCTCTGAGGACGAGATGCGCGCCAAGTTCGGCACGGAGATTGTGCGTCGGGAAATCTTCATCATGCACCACTGCACAGACCACGCCAGCCTCGGTTTTGTGGGGCAGTTGCCGTCCGGTGGCGAGCTGTGGCTGAATCGGCACGCGCTGGACAGCGAGCTGCTGGTGGCCGAAGGCTTTATCGAACCGCATTTTTTTGCTGGATTTTCCGGCGGCCGCAAAAGCGTACTGCCTGGCATCGCCGGGCGCCAGAGCGTTTTGGCGAATCATTGCGCGGCTTTCATCGACAGCCCTTGTGCCCGGGCTGGCTGTCTGGAAGGCAACCCCATTCACGCTGACATGGTCTTCGCGGCGCGGAAAGCGGGCCTGGCGTTTATACTGAATGTGACGTTGAATGCCGATAAGTCAATACGCGCGGCGTTTGCCGGAGACCCGGAAAAAGCCCATGCCGAAGGGTGCCGCCAGTTGGCGCGCGAGGTGGCTGTCAAGCGTGTCGAGGCGGATATCGTGATCACCAGCAACGGCGGCTACCCCTTGGATCAGAACATTTATCAGGCGGTCAAGGGCATGACCGCGGCCGAGACCTGCTGCCGCGCGGGGGGGGTCATCATCATGGTGGCCGGATGCAGCGACGGCACAGGCGGAGACTGTTTTTACCGTGCGATGGCCGAGGCTGAAAGTCCTGAAGCGTTGCTGAACCGGATACGCCAGGTGCCGCAACATGCGACGCCTCCGGACCAATGGGAGTATCAGATCCTGGCGCGTGTGCTTTCCAAGTTCCGGGTTATTCTGGTCACTGATTGGTGCGATGCCCAGACCGTCCGGAACATGCACATGGAACATGCGGGGTCTTTGACGGAGGCGATCGATAGGGCTGTTGTACTGTGCGGGCGCGACGCCGATTGCGTTGTGATACCGGACGGCGTGTCCGTGATTGTGGAATAAAGCGCATTGGAGACCTTCCTGGTAAGGAACTCCTCGACTGCCGGCCGAGGAGAACTCGCGCCCTTCATTGCACCGCGAGTCTCTGCGCGAGGCGCTCTTTGATGAGCCTGGGGTTGGCCTTGCCGCCCGAGGCCTGCATCACCTGGCCGATGAGGAACCCCGTCGCCTTGCCCACGCCGTTGCGGACGTCGGCCACCGCGCCCGGCTGCGCCGACAGGACGGTGTCGATCAGGGCGTCGAGGGCGGCGGAATCGGAGACCTGCCGGAACCCGCGCGCGTCGACGATCGCCTCAGGCGTCTGGTCGCCGACGAACAGCTCGGCCAGCACGTCGCGCGCCGCGTTGGCGTTGATCACGTCGTCCGCCAGCAACTTGAGCAGGCGCGCCAGGCGCGGCGGTGGCACGGGCGAGTCATCCGCATCGAGCTGCCGCTCGCGGAGGGCGGGGAGCATCTGGGTGGCGAGCCAGTGCATGGCCATCCTGGCGGGCACCCCCTCGGCCACGAGCGACTCGAAGTAGCCGGCCGCGCCGGCGTCGGCGCCGAGGAAGAGCGCGTCGCCGGCGCCCAGCCCGTGCTCCCGCACCAGGCGCCCGGCCTTGGCGGCGGGAAGCTCGGGCAGGCGCGCGCGCAGCGCCGCGATCCACTCCGGCGTCAGCGTGACCGCCGGCACCGCGGGGTCGGGAACGCAGGGCCCCTCGAACTTGGCGCGCATCGGCAGCGTCGCCTTTTTCCCGGGATCCCAGAGGCGCGTGTGCAGCACGACCGCCTCGCCCGCCTTGACCGCCGCGCTCTGGCGGCCGATCTCGTAGGCGATGGCGTCGCCCACGTGGCGCACCGAGTTCATGTTCTTGACCTCGACCTTGGTGTTCAGTTCGTCCGACCCCCGGGGACGGATCGAGATGTTGGCGTCGGCCCGCATGGTGCCGTTCTCCATGCTGCACTCCGAAGCGCCGACGCAGCGTACGATGTCGCGCAGCGCCTTGAGGAACTCCATCGCCTCCCGGGGCGTGCGGAAGTCGGGCTCGGTCACGATCTCGACCAGCGGCGCGCCGGCGCGGTTGAAGTCGACCAGGCTGACGGGGGTGCGCCCCTCCAGCTCGTGCACGAGCCTGGCGACGTCCTCCTCCATGTGGATGTGGTGGATGCGCAGGCGCCGGGACGCGTCCGCGCCGCCGGCGACCTCGATGCCGCCGCCACGCGCGAGCGGCAGGTGCGCCTGCGAGAGCTGGTAGCCCTTGGGCAGGTCGGGGTAGTAGTAGACCTTCTGGTCGAAGGCGCTGACCGGCTGCAGCTCGCCGCCGAGTCCCAGGCAGAGGAGCGCCGCCTTTTCGAGCGCCTGCGCGCTGAGGCGCGGCACGGCCCCGGGGAACCAGAGGCAGGTCGGGCAGGTGTTGGCGTTGGGGGCGTCGCCCGGCCGGTTGGGGCAGTCGCAGAACAGCTTGGTCGCGCAGTTGAGCTCGACGTGGATCTCCAATCCGATGACCGCTTCAAATTCCATGGCGCGCCTCCTTCCCGTCCATCTTCAGCAGCCTCTCGCCGATCGCCAGCAGCCGCTCGTCGCCGAGCCGCGCCCCCGCGAGCTGCACCGCCATCCCGCCCTCGGGCGGCAGCACCAGCACGGGCTGTCCCGTCACGTTCGCGAACAGCGTGGCGCCGAAGGCGGCATAGGTCTCTTCCAGCGAAAGGGGGGCCACCGGCGGCGGCACCACCGGAAGCGGCAGCAGCAGCGCATCGACTTGCGCCGCGAGCCCCGCCATCGCCTTGACCAGCCGCGCGCGGATGCGGCAGGCGTCCTCGTAGGCGGCGTAGCGTTCGAACTGGAAATAGGCGCCCTGGAAGAGGAAACCCTTCACCAGCGGCTCGAACGCCGCGCCGCGCGCCGCGAGGTACATCTCGTTCCAGTTTTTGACAACGGCGGGGCGCCGGCCGTAGCGGACCGAGTCGTAGCGTCCGGCGGAAGACGAGGCCTCGACCGAGCCGACGATCCGGTGGACCAGGGCGAACAGCGGAAACTCGGGGAACGAAAGCCGCCGGATCGCGATTCCCGACTTTTCCAGGCGCGCTACACGCGCGGCGAAGGCCGCCGCGCGGTCGCCCTGCAACGCGGTGCCCGCTTCGTCGAGCACGCCCAGCGTGACTGTTGCCGGATCGGCGGCACGCACCTCTTCCGCCGGCAGACGATCACCGGGCATGGAGGCGTCGCGCTCGTCGGGTCCGGCCAGGGCGCGCAGGAGTCCGCGCAGCGGCGCCGGCCCGTCGGCGAGCAGCGCGCACGCCTCCATCGAGGGGATCAGCCCGGTCACGCCGAACCGCGACAGCACACCGTAGCTCGGCTTGAGCGCGCAGATCCCGGCGCGCGCGGCGGCGAGGCGTCCTTCGCCCATCAGGTCGGGGACCAGCTCGGCCTCGGCGCTCCGTTCGCGCACCGCCGCGCCGGCGCCGCTGCCGTCGAGGCCGAAGCCGAACGGGCTCATGCGGGTGTAGCCGCAGAGCACCGCACCCGCCTCGCGCAGACGGCGCACCAGGGTGGCGTCCTCCGGCGCGGTGTAGCCGGCGAGGGCCCGCGACCCGGCGTCGGCGGGCCAGCCGGCGACCGCGAGGTGAGGTTGCGGCGCCACGCGGAGCCCCTGCAAGGGGAGGGGGGTGGATGTCGCGGAATCGACCGTTTTCAGTGGTGTCATCGTTTGTTGTCCGTTATCGGTGATCGGTGATCACTGGTTACTCTCCAAGACCGGCGCGACCTTGTAGAAACCGCCCTTGACGGCGGGGGCTTGTTTCAACAGCTCGCCGGAGGCGGCGAGCGGATGGCGCGCGGACTCCGTGCCGGGGCGCATGCGGTTGGGGGCGGGCGCAACGGTGCGGAGCGGCGCGTCGTCACCGGCCTGTGCCGCCGCGGTTTGCGCGAGGGTCGCGGCCTGTTGCAGCAGCGCCTCCATCGCGGGGCGCTCCCCGGGGGCGAGGCCGATGCGCGAGACCCAGGAGACCCGGTCGACCGCGTGTTCCGCCTGCGCGGCGCCGGGAAGCGCCGCCTCGCCGCCCAGATCGAGCAAGCTCAGCTCGGCCAGTTGTTCGCGCGTCACGGGCGCCGGCGCGCCGGTCAGGGGACAGCCGGCGCTGCGGTTTTTGGGGAAGGCGATCACCTCGCGGATCGACGGCGTCTGGAGAACCATGGAGACAAGCCGGTCCATGCCTAGCGCCAGTCCGCCGTGGGGCGGCGCGCCGAAGTCGAAGGCGCGCAGAAAAAAGCCGAACTTCTCCCGCGTCTGCTGTTCCGTCAGGCCGAGCGCCGCGAAGATTCTGCGCTGCAGCGCGCGGTCGCTGATGCGGATGCTGCCGCCGCCCAGTTCCTCGCCGTTCATCACCAAGTCGTAGGCGCGCGAGTTCAGCGTGAGCAGGTCGGCGACGTTGCCAGGGTCGAAATCGGTGCGGTCGGGCGCGGTGAACGGGTGGTGCTTGGAGGTGACGCCGCCGCCCTCGGCCGCCTCGAACAGGGGGAAGGCGGTGACCCAGACCGGCGCGAAGGTGTTTGCCGGAATCAGGCCGAGCCGGTTGGCGACATGCAGGCGCAACTGGCCAAGCGCCGAGGTGACCACCTCGTGGGAGGGGTCGGCGATCAGCAGCAGCACATCGCCGTCGGCGACGCCGAAGCGCGCGCGCAGGCCCGTCCGCTCCCGCTCGCTGAAGAACTGCACGATGTTGGATTCGAGTCTGCCGTTTTCGGCGCGCATCCAGGTCATCCCCTTGGCGCCGAAGGAGGGGACGATCATCTTGGCGTATTCGTTCTGCAGCA
>CAYVKQ010000240.1:0-5330 GCA_964451945.1 uncultured Lentisphaerales bacterium | reverse complement strand
CCTCGACCAGCGCGTGCGGGTGCAGCCGCACGCCGGCGTTGATCGTGACATGCTCGCCCACGACACAGTAGGGGCCGATCTCGGCGTCATCGGCGATGGAGGCGCCCGGATGGATGATCGCGGTCGGATGGATTGTGGCCATGCGCTCCTCTTTGGTGTGTTCGCGCCCGCGGCGCGGGGCCGTGCGCCCTATTGGTTTCTCGGCACCAGAACAAAAGCCAGCGCCAGGCATGCCGCCACCGGCAGCCAGACCAGCAGATGCGGATAAAACGCCGGCTGGCGCGACAATGACTCGGCGATGATCTCGGAAAGATAGAAGCACAAAGAGACGACCAGCGCAAGCGCAACCCCCATCGTCGACTCTTTGCGGTGCGAGCCGATGCCGAGCGTCATGCCGATCAGGACAAAGCAAAACGACGCGCAGGAGAGCATGAACCGCTTGTGGATCTCGAACAGGACCGCGCTGCGCTGTGCCGGCATCCGGGACGGGTCCGCCTCCGGCAGGCCGCCGCGAGCCGTCTCGCGGTAGTGCGCCAGCAGCGGCAGGAAGCGCATATCCTTGATCCGCTGCCGGTAGTTGCGCAGCTTCAGCGCGTCGGGAATCACGTGCGTGAGCCGGTCGGCGAGAACCGCGCCCGGGCGGTCGGCGTGGAACGGATCGATGCGCACGCGGTAGAGGTCGATGTGCAGATCGTCGCCGACGAACTCGACGCGCGCCCGCTCGGCGCGGATCTCGCGCTCGACGTCGGGTTGGGAGTAGTCATTGATGAGGACGTTGTTCAGCCAGTGTCCGGACTTCGACTCGAAACGGATCTTGATGTTGCGGAAATCGTTGATGAACCGTCCCGGTTGCAACAGGTCCAGAGCGGCGCCGAACCCGAAGGAGGCGGTCATGCGGCGGCGCGTCTCGTGGTTGGGCGGCGTGATCTCGTTGTTGATGTAGAGGCTGACGGCGGAGAGAATGGCACCGAAAACCAGCGGCCAGGCCATGATGCGCCACAGGTTGATGCCGCAGGCGCGCATGGCGGCGATTTCCGAATCGGCGGAGAGGCGGCCGAAGACCAGCAGGCTGCTGACCAGGACCGCCATGGGGATCGTCATGTTCAGCATCTCGGGAATGCCGATAGAGATGTATCTCCCCACCAACCCTATCGGCAGTCCCTCGATGATGAGCCCGGTGACCCGGATCAGCAGCCCTACAGCCAGCACGAAGGTCAGCACCAGCCAGGACAACAGAACCGCATTCAGAAACGAGCCCGTGACATACCGCTCCAGGAGCTTCATTATTGGGCGGAAGCTTCCTTCAGGAAAGCTTCCTTGGCGGCCAGTCCGCCGGCGCCACGGATGAAGATCTCGACCCGGCGGTTCTCGGGGTTGCCGTTCACCAGATCGGGCTGGACCTTGGGCCGGGTGAAGCCGAAGCCGACAGCCTTGAGCCGCTTCGCTTGCACGCCCTTGCCCGCGATGTAGCTCCGCACGGCTTCGGCGCGCTTCTCCGACAGCTCCTGGTTGTACTTCGCGTCCGACTTGGTGCGGCGGTCGGCGTGGCCCTCGATTACCGCCGTCGCCTCGGGATGGCGTTCGAGCACTTTCGCGACGACATCCAGCTTCGAATAGTACTCGGGCTTGATGACCGTCTGGTCGTAGCCGAATTCGAGCTGCAGCTCGAACAGCATCAGGTCGTCGTTTCTGTTGAGCGGATCGGTGTTGTCCTCGAGCACTTCGTGGCCGTCGTACACGCCGCCACCGTCGGTGTCGCGCTTGAGCGGATCGGTCTTGTACTTCAGCACTTCGTCGCCGTCGCTGAGGTTGTCGAAATCGGTGTCGCGGTTCAGGGGATCGGTCTTGTAGGTGTTGACCTCCTCGCCGTCGCTCAGGCCGTCGCCGTCGGAATCGGCCAGCCGGGGGTTGGTGCCGAGGCGCGCTTCGTCGGCATCGCTCAGGCCGTCACCGTCCGCGTCGGCGGTCCCTGCCGCAACCGCCTCGCCAGCGCCCGAGGCGGAAGCGCCCGCCGCGGCGGAAGAGGCGTCGCCGCCGAAGCGGTAGATCATTCCCAGATCGAACATGGGATAGAACTCGACGCGCTCGTTGAGGATGCCGAACGCGACGTTGGCGTTGGCGCGCAGGGAGATGTCGTCGGTCCAGTTCCAGATCAGACCGGCGCCGGCGCGCGGCGCCCAGACATGGCTGCTGTCCGCGAAGATGTCCTCGGGGCTGCGCATGTACATGGCGCCTACGGAAACGTAGGGATTCCACCGTTCCATGCGGTTGAAATGGTAGAGGACGTCGGCGGAAACGCCCCACGCTTCGGCCGGTTGGAACCGGGGACGACCGTACTTGCTGTCGTCGTTCTTGGAGAAACGCGGACCGTACATGCCGCCCAGTTCGTACGACACGTGCTCGGTCGCGTCGTAGCCCACCCGCAGGACACCGATCGCTCCGGGATTTGCCGGCTCGTTCCCCTCGAAGACCAGCACGCCGATTCCGGGACTGACGTACCACTTTCCAATGTCCGACTTTTCCTGGGCCAAACCCGAACGCACGGCAACCAGCGAAAGCGCAGTGGCAAAAACAATTCCATAAACCGACTTCATAGCAAAAACCCTCCTTTGCGGATTGATGGGGATAGTGTAGCCCCTGTTGCGGGGTAAAGCAACAGGTAAAATCGCCCTGCCGCGTTTTTCCACGCAGGTTGCGGCGGGGCTGGAGCGAGGCGGTGCGGAAGGGAATGGCGTCGCTGGTGCCGCGGTCGCCGACCGCGGCTACAGGGCGAACGCGGCAAGGGCACAGATCCTTCCACTTATCCTCGCTCCCTGTCTCCTCCTACCGTCGCCAACCGATTACCGGCGGCTGGCAACAACGCGCTTGCGCCGGACCGAACCACATGATTGAATAGCAACCGTTGAAAGCATCACCGGCCGCGGCGAGGCCGGTGCGCACGGAAAGGAAGGATTTTTTTCATGGCTGTGGCAAGCATGACCGGTTTCGGCCGGGGCGAAACGACGGTGGACGGCATCACCGCCACGGTCGAAATCACCTCGGTCAACCGCAAGCAGCTCGATTGCCAGGTGGCGCTTCCGCGCAACCTGGCAAGCCTGGACGCGCGCGTGCAGGCGGCGCTGCGGACCGCGCTGACGCGCGGCTACGTCAAGGTCGCGGTGACCGTCGCCAGCGAAACGCCCGCCGCCGCGGACGCCGACCTCGCCCGCTGGCGCCGCCGCATCGCGGCGGTGCGGGCGGCGGCAGCCGAGCTGGGGCTGGCCGACGATCTCTCCGCCAGCGCGCTGCTGGGGTTCGTCGAGGGCGCCGATCCGGAGATGCGCGAGGCGGCGCCCGACGCGGCGTGGGCGGCCATCGGGCCGGCCCTCGCGGCGGCAGTCGCCGGCCTGTGCGCCATGCGGTTGCGCGAAGGAGCCGCCATCCGCACCGATCTGCTGCGGCGCCTGCACGCGCTGCGGACCCTCGCCGACGAAATCGCCGGCCTCGCCCCGCAGGTTCCGCGGCGGTACCGCGAGGTGCTGCGGACCCGCATCGCGGAATTGATGAGCGATCAGGGGGTGGCACCCGAAGCCGAAACCCTCGCCCGCGAAGTCGCCCTCTTCGCCGACCGCTGCGACATCAGCGAGGAGCTCACCCGGCTGGCCAGCCATTTCGACCAGGCCGCGGCCCTGCTCGACGGCGATGCGCCCTGCGGACGCCCCCTCGATTTCCTCTGCCAGGAGTTCTTCCGGGAGATCAACACGATCGGCTCCAAAGCCAACGACGGCGCCATCACCCGCCGCGTCATCGCCTTCAAAACCGGACTCGAAGCGGTGCGGGAACAGGTGCAGAACATCGAGTGACCCCATGATCGCCATCATCGACTACCGTGCCGGCAACCTGACCAGCGTGCAGCTCGCCTTCGACGCCCTGGGCGTGCCTGCCTTCGTCACCTCCGGCGCGGCGGCCGTCCGCGCCGCCGAGCGGGTGGTCTTTCCCGGCGTCGGCGCGGCCGGATCGGCCATGCGCAACCTGGCCGACCTCGGCCTGACCGCCACGCTGCGCGAGGTGATCGCCGCCGGCACGCCGTTCCTCGGCATCTGCGTCGGCACGCAGATCCTGTTCGAGTTTTCCGAAGAGGACGGCGGCACGCCCGCGCTGGGAATCCTGCCGGGAACGGTGCGGCGCTTCCAGCCGCAAGACGCCCGCGACAAGGTGCCGCACATGGGCTGGAACCAGATGGCAATTGTCCGACCCCACCCGCTCCTGGCGGGGGTACCCGACAACACCGACTTCTATTTCGTCCACAGCTACTATCCCGCGCCGTCGGACCCCGCAACCGTCTTCGGCCGGACCAGCTATGCAGGTGTCGCGTTCGCGGCCATGGTCGGCCGCGCCAACCTCGCCGCGACGCAGTTCCATGCGGAAAAATCGGGCGAGCCCGGCTTGCGCATCCTGCAGAACTTCGCCGCCTGGAACGGCGCCGATTGATCACGGATCACTCACAACCGGTACACCCATGCTCACCCGCCGCATCATCCCCTGCCTCGACGTCATCCGCAACCGCGTCACCAAAGGCGTGAAATTCCAGAACAACGTCGATCTGGGCGATCCCGTCGACCTCGCCGCGCGCTACTACCGCGAAGGATGCGACGAGCTGGTCGTCTACGACATCACCGCCTCGGCCGAACGCCGGCCGATCGATCTCGGCATGGTGCGCGCCGTGGCACGCGCCGTCCGCATCCCCTTCGCCGTCGGCGGCGGCATTTCGAATCTCGATGACATGTCGCGCGTGTTGCTGGCGGGGGCGGAGAAGGTGTCGGTCAACTCGCTGGCGGTGCGGAATCCGGCGATCATCACCGAGGGAGCGCGCGCCTTCGGCGCACAGTGCGTGGTCCTGGGCATGGACCCCGTCGCCACCGCCGACCGCGTCCGCTGCCCCAGCGGCTACGAGGTGACGGTGCGCGGATTCCGCGAGCGGATGGGGCTCGATGCCGTCGTCTGGGCACGGCGGGCCGAAGCGCTGGGAGCGGGCGAAATCGTGGTCAACTCGGTCGACGCCGACGGCACGCGGCAGGGGTTCGAGCTCACAGTCACCCGCCTGATCGCCGAGGCGGTTGGCATCCCGGTGGTCGCCTCGGGGGGCGCCGGCACTCCCGAACACATCCGCGACGCCTTCCTGGTCGCAGGCGCCGACGCCGCCATCGTCGCCGGCATGCTCCACACCGGCGACACCACCCTCCCCGCCATCAAGGCGGCCCTCGCCAGCTACGGCGTGCCGGTCCGGAAGACGCAGGAGGCGCTTGCAGAACCCCTGCAAGCGCCAGGAGTCAGGGTTCAGGATGCCAGGG
>CAYVKQ010000239.1:0-5342 GCA_964451945.1 uncultured Lentisphaerales bacterium | reverse complement strand
ACGACCAGCGCCGGGAAGTTGGTCAGCGGGGCGCCCCCGCCCGGCGGCGCGTAGCCGCCGAAGGTGACCGGCATCCGCTTGTTCCAGAGCGCGAGGTTTTCCTCCGCGCGCGCCGTTCCCGCCGCCAACAGGGAGAGCGTCGCCGCTGCTCCCGCGAGCATCCGCACCGCACCTGCGATCATCGCGACCTCCTGTGTCGGATTGTTGTGGACTCACCCTGGGGCACGAACAAATCCCGTCCCGCGCGAGGCGGACCGATTTTGCACGCGCCCATTTATATCATTTCCAGTATTGTGCGGAGCGTGGGGAAAATGTCAACTCTCTTCTCCAGCAATTCTCAAGCAATTCTACCTATGGAGGCGCCTGCAAACCCTCCGGTTTGTGCAAAAGAAGGGTTCAGGGTTGAGGGTTCAGAAGATGTGTTCAGCCTGAACCCTGGCATCCTGAACCCTGACGCTTGACGCTTGCAGGGATTCTGCAGGCGCCTCGTCACAAAAAAATCCCGCCTCCCGGCTGGCATTGCCGGAAGGCGGGACGCTGCGTCAGGCGCCGGGGCGTTCAGGCGCCGGCGGTGTCGGGGTAGCGGTAGGTATTGCCCGCGTAGTTGGTCAGGACAAGGTCGGTGCCGTCGCGCGCCGCGACATAGTCGGGGGCGATGGGGATCTTGCCGCCGCCGCCGGGGGCGTCGATCACATAGGTCGGCACCGCGTAGCCGCTGGTGTGGCCGCGGAGGCCGCGGATGATCTCGATCCCCTTGGCGACCGTCGTGCGGAAGTGCCGGGACCCGGAGATCGGGTCGCACTGGTAGAGGTAGTACGGTTTGACCCGCATCTTCATCACCCCGTGCATCAGCGCCTTCATCGTGTCGACCGTGTCGTTGATCCCCTTGAGCAGCACCGTCTGCGAACCGAGCGGGATGCCCGCGTCGGCCAGCATGCCGCAGGCGCGGGCCGTCTCGTAGCCGCACTCGTCCGGGTGCGCGAAGTGGAGGCTCATCCACAGCGGATGGTACTTGCGCAGCATCCGCGCGAGCTGCGGGGTGATCCGCTGCGGCAGGACGGCCGGGACCTTGGTGCCGATGCGGATGATCTCGACGTGCGGGATCGCCCGCAGGCTGGAGAGAATCCACTCCAGGCGGTCGTCGGGAATCGTCAGCGGGTCGCCGCCCGACAGCAGCACGTCGCGGATTTCGGGATGGCTGCGGATGTAGGCGAACGCCGCTTCGAGGCGCTCCCGGTTCGGCGTCAGGTCCCCGTGCCCGACCACGCGCGAGCGGGTGCAGTAGCGGCAGTAGGTCGAGCAGAAGTCGGTCGCCAGCAGCAGCACCCGGTCGGGATAGCGGTGGACGAGCCCGTGGACCGGGCTCTGGCTCTCCTCGCCGAGCGGGTCGTCCGACTCGCCGGGGCAGCGCCGCAGCTCGTAGACCGTCGGGATCACCATCCGCCGGACGGCCTGGTCGGGATCGTGGGCCGAGACCAGCCCCATGTAGTGCGGCGTGACGGCCGCGGGCAGAAGCCCGTCCGCCCGCTGCAGCGCCTCCGTCTCCTCGGTGGTGAGATCCGTCATCGGACGGATCTGGTCGAGGGTGCGGATGCGGTTCTGCAGCTGCCAGCGCCAGTCCGACCACTGTTGGTCGGTCGCCTCGGGGAAGAACACCTTCCGGAAGGCCCGGATGCGCGGCGTCATCCGCATCACCCGCTTCGTCACCGGACCGGAGGCCGGGACGGTCATCAGCATGTTTGTCGGTCCGAAGAACGACGAGAGACAACTCGGAGGCTCTTCGTCCTGGTCGACCAGGACGAATGGAGCCGCTCCTTCGTGTTGCGCAACGGTGCTCACTGCACCACTCCCACCTGCAGGGGCGTTTCCAGAACCAGCGCCACCCCTTCTCGCGCCGACCGCCGGGAACACATATTCCGCGTCGGTCCGCCCGCTTCCGAAGCCTAGCATGCTTTGAAACAATTGTTCCTTGTTTCCAGGCATTCCGCTCAACGCGCACTTCGCCTATCGGGCCCTCGGCCAACCACCGCACGGGGCGGTCACGGCCAAGGGGTCCTTTTGTTAGTACCGCGTATAGAATGACGGGCGGGGAGTGTCAAGTGGAAATGTGAAAAAAACGGAAAAAAGTTTTGCCTGCCGCCGCCGGCCCATGCTACACTGGCGGCGACAATTTCGGGGGCGACCGGTTTCGACGGGATGGTTGCACCTCAAGTTGCGCGCCGAGGAATCCTGCTTGGCCTCGTTAAACACGCGGGAAAACAAACAACAGCCAACGAACACTTGGCTCTCGCGGCCTAAAGTTGCCGCGACGCGGGCCTCCTGACATCCGCTAGGGAGACGCCCGCGACGACAGCGGAGCCTGTCGGCGTCCGGGTGGCCGGGACGCCGCGCTTGTAAGCACGTGGCCGCTGGCGGTGGGGGCAGTCAGCCCGGGGACGTTCCCCATCGCGAGATTAAAACACGGGACACGCGCGTAGATGCTTGGGGAATGCCGTTTCGGACGGGAGTTCAACTCTCCCCGCCTCCACCATTTTCTATTCCGTTCAACGCCTTTATCGGCCCCGCCCGCTGCCGGGCGCTGCCAGCACGATCTCGGCCGGGGCGGACCCGTGGACGTAGTCGGCGACAAACGCGCCGTCCCGGCGGCGGGTCGTCCGTTTCCTGCCGTTGATCACCAGACTCACCGCCCGGTCGAAGGCGATGGCGCCCGCGGTGCCCGGACAGCCGGCGGCGAGAAAGCGGGTGCGGTCGCCGCCGACAGGCGTCAGCTCGCTGCTGGTGTAGAGCAGGCGGTTGCTGTCGGCCAGGGGCACGTCGAGGAGCAGGCAGCGGGCGGCGTTCGGCAGGAGCTCGGCCTCGAACGCCACTGTCCGCCCATCGCGCAGGGAGACGCTGATCCGGCTGGCGCCGTGCCGACCGGCCACGTTGGCCAGCGTGAGAAACGTGGCGGCAGCGCCGCGCCGCAGCAGGCCCAGGAGCCAGTTGCCCTCGATCCGGAAGCCGGCCGCGCCGGCGCCGGCGCACTCCAGCAGGGATTCCCAGAGCATCAGCGTCTCGTCCCCCACATAGCGCATATCGAACCCCGCCAGCAGCACGCGGCCGCCGCTGCCGGGCAGGCGCGCCGCCAGCGGCTGGCCTTCAAACGAGGCGAGAATCTCGCTGCCCGCCGGGAAGGCGTGCCGCCAGAACCAGCCATCCAGACCAAGGCTCAGGCCGTCGGCGCATGCGATCTCCCGCGTGCCGTAATCGAGCGGACGCCCGCCGGCGGGCCGGACGAGTCCGTCGAACCCGACTCCGAGCCGCCGCGCGAGGCGGTCGTCGGGCCGTCCCTCCAGATCGTAGAACGGCAACGTGGGAAAGAAGAGACAGGCGCCGCCGTCGTCGAGATGCCGCAGCAGGTAGCCAATGGCTTCCGCCTCGAGGGCGCCGACGCAGGGAACGAGCAGCAGGCCGCCGCCGGGGTCGCGGTTGGGATGAACCAGGTCGAGCATCCGCCACCCGCGGTTGAGCCGGTGCAACATGACCATGGCTTCGCGGGTACGGTGCCACACGCCCGTTTCGGGCGCCGTGGTCTGCTTCGAAACGCCTTCATAGCCGTCGAGCCAATCGTGTCCGGTAACCTTGCCGGCCTGTTCGAGGACGGGCTCGGCGTCGAACGCCAACCCGCCCGGCGCCGCCGCGCGGCCGGTTGTCTTCGCCGTGTCGGCGGGATGCCACGGGGCGCCCAGGAAATCGAGCTGCCGCTGCCCGGGGGTGGTGGCCAGCGTGACCGAGAGGGCGTCGGCGGCCTCCGTCAGCTCCGCCTTCCAAGCGTCGGCAAACGTGTAGAAGCGTTTGACGGCGTGCCACCCCCAGCTCGGCTCGCCCGAGCGTGTCAGGCAGGTACCGGCGTAGTAGCCCGGACCCTCGATCGTGTCGCTACGCGATGCCGTGGCCGCCGCATAGACATACACGGAAAACCCCGTCAGCCCGCGTCCCAGCCCGAGCCGCAGGAGCGTGTCCCAGTTGATCTCCGACCGCGCCAGGCGGGACATGAACCAGGCGGTGTTGAGTTCCACCGACATCGCGGGACCGCCCAGCGGACTCGACTTGACCAGCTCGACGCCCATGGCGACGCCGGTGATGCCGTCGAGATCGAGAATGCGGTCCGAATAGGTGTGGCAGGCGGTGAAGCCGGTGACGCCGCGCGCCTTGAGGACGGCGCCGAAACCGGCATGGTCGCCGTGTCCGTAGTAGCCCGCCACCGGCTCGTTGAAGACGATCGGCACGCGGATGCCGAGCGTCCGCGCCCACCCGGCCAGCGTGGCTCCCCATTCGGCGAAGAAGGCGCGCTTGAAGTCCGTCCAGTCGAGGCACAGGCGGCGCTGCCCCGCCGTCTCGGGGAAGGCCCGCGGCGGCGCCACTTCGCCAAACGCGCCGTAGCGGATTTCATGACTTGCCGAGAGGGCCGACAGATCGTTCCCATAGCGCTCGCGCAGCCACTGCGGCCAGTGGTCGGTCAGGACAGTCGGATCATACAGGGAATTCAGCAGACCGAAGCTCCACGCGGCGGAAAGCTCGTTGTCGGGCTGGAAGAGAATCAGCGGTCCGCCGCGGGAGGCGTCGTACTCGGCCAGCAGCGGAACCACGGCGTCGTACCATCGGCGCACGAATCCCCGGTAGACGGGCTCACCCTCGGCGGGAATCGGCCGTCCGGGCACGATGGCGCCGTCGCTCCGCCGGCTCAGCGTCTCGGGATGGTCGCGGAACAGCCATTCGGGCATGCCACCCAGCCGGAGTTCCGCGTTGACGAACGGCCCGGGACGGGCGAAGAGCTTGAGCCCGCGCCCGGCGGCCAGGTCGAGAAAGCGGCGCAGGTTGCGTCCGGGGTGCGAATGCCCGTCGAGATCGATCCGCCCCTCGGCTGGCTCGTGCCAGAACCAGGGCATGTAGGAGGCGATCGTGTTCACGCCGCCGTCGGCCGCGCGGCGGATCCGGTCTTCCCAGACCTCGGGCTCCAGACGGAAATAGTGGATTTCGGCACCCAGCATTACAAACGGCTGGCCGTTCACCAGGAGGCGGTTCTGCTTCAGGTCGATCTCAACGGAAGGGTGCATCTGCGCTCCTCGTCGCCAACGCGGGCCTCGCCCGCAACCCCGCCCGGTCCTCTCCCGGGGGAGCGGGTGGCGGCCACTCGCCTGTCGAGCCTGTCGGCCGGCAAGGCGCTGCATGGAAAGGGATGACTATACCCGCCGCCGGAGGCTGGCGCAAGGTCCGGTTGGGCGCAATCATGGTTTCTTTGTCCGTCGCTGCATGCAAGGTAGGGTCCGCCGTCCCCGGCGGACCGCGCAAGCAGCAGCCAC
>CAYVKQ010000238.1:0-5362 GCA_964451945.1 uncultured Lentisphaerales bacterium | reverse complement strand
CTCCCGAAAACCCCGGCAGCGCGGGCGGGTGCTACGGCGGTACTTCGGGCTCCGGCGGCGGCGCGCTCCGCATCGACGCCGCCGGCGGCGCCGTGACGATTGACGGGACGATTTCCGCCGATGGGCAGGCCGTTGACAGGGGTGGCGGTGCGGGCGGTTCGGTGTGGATCACCTGCCGCACCATCGGCGGCGGCGGCGCGATCCGCGCCAACGGCGGCGCCAGCACCGTCAACGGCGGCGGTGGCGGCGGCGGACGCATCGCCGTTCTCTATGACACGGCCGCCCAGGCGGCCCTGCCGCTGCCGGAACTCTCCTATGCGGCGAACGGCGGCGCATCCCTCGGCGCGGATGCGACGTTCGGCGACATCGGCACGCTCTCTTTTCCCGACGCGCGCTTTCTCGGCGAAACGATCACCTGGCCCGGCCAGTGGGTCATCCCCGGCCTCGACGCATGGTCGCCGGCGTCGCTGACGGTGTCGAACGCCTGGACCCGTTTCCCGGCGGACGGCTTCACCTGCACGGTGGCGGGCGACGTGGTCGTGGCCGGACCCGACGGCCGGCTCGACATCGGCGGCATGCACTACGACCCCGGCGAGGGGCGTGGCATGGCGGCGGACGACCGGGCGCAACGGCTGTTCGCCGGAGGCGGCCTGGAACTGAGGGATGGCGCGGCGCTCTATGTCTACGCGGCGGTGACCAGCGGGATTCCCGGCGAAGCGCAGACCTGCGTCGAGGTCGGCGGCGACATGCGCATCGCCTCCAACTGCTGGGTCTACCCCCGCTGCCACAACGAGTGCGGCGCGATTCCCTTCTTCGCGGCGGACCGGCTCTTCGTCGCGGCCGGCGGTGGCTTCGACGCCGATGCGCACGGCTTCAAAAAGGTGCGCGGATTCATGGTCAGCGGGCGGGGGCCCGGCCACGGCAAAGGGGCGAGCACCCAGGGCGGCGGCGGCGCCGGCTACGGCGGCAAGGGGGGAATGAACACCAGCGTGTACGGGCAGACCTACGGCTGCTCCAACGCCCCCCTCTACGCGGGCAGTTCCGGCGGCAACCGCGACAATCCGCCGGGCGGAAACGGCGGCGGCGCCATCTGTATCCGCGTGACGCGAAAGGCGGAGCTGGCGGGCGCACTGACCGCCAACGGGCAAGATGCATATGGCGGCGGCGGTTCGGGCGGCACGGTCTTCGTCCGCGCCGGCGCATTCAACGCCGCGCCCGGCGCCTCGATCAGCGCCAACGGCGGCGCCAGCACGGCCACCACCGGCGGCGGCGGCGGCGGCGGGCGCGTGGCGGTGTGGTCGGGCATCCGGCCCGCCGACGAGGAGGCGCTGCTGGCCGGAAGCCCCGAATCAGTCCGCTACCCCCTCCTGACCGGCGGCGGCGCGGTCGACTTCCAAGGCACAACGACCGTGGCGGGCGGCACCGGCGCCACCGCCTCCGGCGAGGCCGGGTCGGTCGTCTATCTCGCGGTCGCCTATCCCTCGCAGGGAACGATTTTATTGCTGCAGTAGGGCGGCGCGCTTTTGCCCTGACGCGGGCTTTGCCCGTAAGCCACAGTTTCAACACGAAAAACACGAAGGCCACGAAAAACGCTGAATCCTTGAGGTGCCTGTAAACATCTCTTCGCGGTCTTCGTGAACTTCGTGGTGAGATAACTTTTTTTATTCGGCCTTGTCGGCCGGTAAAGCACTGACAGAAGCAGAAGAGAGGTACGATGAAGACGAACAGGACACCTGTAGAACAGCAAAAAGCGCATGCCGTTTCGGCTCACCGGGACGGTTCGCGCCACCTTTTCGCCGCCAAGGAGCGCGGACGCCGGGCGGCGGTGTGCGCCCTCTGGCTCGCCGCCGCGGCGGTCGGCGCGGCCGCCGCCGCGGACCGCTACTGGGTGGCCGTCGGCGCGGGGAGCTGGAGCGACGCGGACAACTGGTCGGCCGCCTCGGGCGGCGACCCGGGCGCCGGGATGCCCGGCAGCGGCGACACCGCCTTCTTCGACGGCGGCGGCTCGGGCGACTGCGCCTTCGACACCGCCGTCGCCGTGAAGGGACTGACGATCACCAACGGCTATGGCGGCACGGTCGCGCAGGGGGAGCACCCGCTCGCGGTCGGCGCGGGCGGATACGCCCAGTTTGCCGGCACGTTCGCCGGCGGCACGGCCGACATCGTCATCACCGTGAGCAGCAAAACGCCGTTCACGCTCGCCGGCGGCGCCTTCACCAGCACCAGCGGCACCCTCTCCCTCGCTTGCGGGACCTACGACATCAAGGCGTTCGTGTTCACCGGCGGCAGCTTCCAGCACAACAACGGCACGCTGCTCTTCGCCTCGGCCTATAGTCAAACGTGGGCAAGATACCAGACGATCACCGTGGCCTTGCCGCTGTCGCTCCACCATCTGTCGTTCATCGGCGGCAATAGCCAAGCCAGCAAAACCTTTCAGTATGGCATCATGCCGTACGTCTTGTCGCAGTCCGCCGGAGCAACGGTTTCGGTGTACGGCGATTTCACAATGCGGCGGAACGACGCCGACACCAACCGCACCGTCAGTCTCGACGGCGGCGAAATCCATCTGTACGGCAACGTGATCGCCGGGCCGGGCGCCTCCGGCGGCACGACCAAGCTGGTCATCAAGGGCGACGGCGACCGGACCTATGCGACGGCGACGGCGGGGCAGCGAAACTTCGAGTACAACTATCTGGTGCGCGATTCGCTGTTGCCCCACCTGCGGGTGGAGATGTCGGGGGGGACGTTCAAACCAACGGCCGCGACCACCAATCTGACCGTCCGGGCGTTCGAGCTGATCTCCGGGGATTTCACCGCGCCGCCCGGCGTCCTCGCGACCGGCTTGGGCGAAGGTGTGGCCGCCTTCCACGTGCGGGGCGGCACGTTCCGCCACAACGGCGGCGTCTTGCGCGCCGGCCTCGACGTGACTATCAACTGGAGTCGCAACCACACCCTCTCCCTGGGCCAGCCGGTAACCCTCATGCATCTCGACTACGCCGGCGGCAACAGCCACGCCGACGGCAGCTTCTACCATAGCCTCTCTTTTACCACCAACACGGCAAAACTTGTCGTGCTGGGCGATTTTCTCCTGGCGCGCTGGGGCGCTGACACCAACCGGACGTTCCGGGCAATGGGCGGCGAGATCGAGCTGTACGGCAACCTCATCGTCGGGCCGGGCGCCGACGGCGGCACGACGAAAATCGTGGTCAAGGGCGACGGCGACCAGACCTATTCGTCGGCCGCGACAGGTCTGCGAAGCTATGCGCGCGAGCATACCGGCAACGCCTACCTGCCGTGTCTGCGGGTGGAGAAGACGGGGGGATCGTTCGTCCCCGCGGCGGCGGCCACCAACCTCACCGTGACCGAGTTCCAGCTCGCCGCCGGCGCGTTCACCGCGCCGCCCGGCGTCTTCGCCGTCGTCAAGGATTCGCGCGCCCTGCCCGGCGAAAACAACTCCATGTACGGCTACAACTGCTTCACCTTCACCAACGGCGTCTACCACCACAACAACGGCACCCTGCGCCTGGCCAACTACATCACGGACGCCACGACGCGGGAGTACCTGTTCAATCTGAAGTGCCCGCTGACGCTGCATCATCTCGACTACGCCGGCGGCAACGACCACGCCACCGCGCTCGTCACCCACACGCTCGCCCTCACTGGCGAGGGCGGGCTGACCGTGGCGGGCGATTTCACCATGGAGCGCTGGGGGGATTCTAGCAACCGCACGTTCCGGGCGATGGGCGGGACCATCCGCGCACAGGGCGATGTCCGCGTCGGTCCCGGCGCCGTCGGCGGCACGACGGCGGTTCTGCTCGACGGCGACCGCGACCAGACGATCACGCAGCGGGGCGGAACCCCGCCGCAGGGGCATTGGACGCTCGCCAAGACGGGCGGCGCCGCCACCCTCGCCACCGATCTCGTTCTTTCCGGCGCGGGCCAGGACCTCCTCTGGCAGGACGGCGCCCTGGACCTCTCGTCCAATACGCTGAGCGTCGGCCGGAATGTGAGCATCTCTCCCGATGCCACGACTTTCGGCGTCCTCGTGGCCGACGCCGCGATGGCCGGACGGCTGGAGGCGGCGGGAATGGCGAGCGGCATCGAGAACGCCGATTTGAACGTGACCGTGGCCGCCGCGCTGAAAGCGTCGCTTCCCGGCGCGAGCTACACCATCCTCAGCAACAACGCGGTTCTCGGCGCCGTGTTCGCCTCGGAGACCTGGTCGCCGCAGCCGCCCGCGACGGCCGTTTGGGACGGCAAGGTCGACTATACGGCCGACGGCGGCAAGCGCGTGGTGATCCATGGGATCATCCGCAAACTGCCGGGATCGGTGCTTCTGCTGCGCTGATACCACGCGGCAATGCGGTCGGGACAGAGCCCGGCTCACCCGCCGTCGGGCGTGCAGACGGAGACGCCATCGCGAACGGCTTCGACCAGTTGCTCACCGGCGTGGCACATGCGCTTGAAAGAGCGCACGTTCCTGTAGCTCGCAACCTGCCGAGAACAAGTGGCGCAAATGACGCTAAAGAAGTCGGCGCAGTTATTTTCCGCCCTTGGAGAGCGATATGACAACCATCACAAGCGCAGTAATCATGGCGGTCAGCCCTTGAGCGCTCTTGTCATGGATGATCAGATAGACACCGGCGCCAAGTGACGAAAGACACAAAGTGAAGCCAAACACCATGCCCATAACCTGGGCAACCGTCTGACGGCGGCACTCAGAGCGAGCGATGCGATGGTCGTTCGCCTGCTCTTTCTCCGCCATCGAAAGGATACGGTCAGCCGCGCCCGGATGAACGCGCTCATAACCCTCCACGATTGCCGGATCGGGTATTGCGCACTGGTAGACCGACAGCGAGTCGCGGTCGTTTTTTGCATGGATCAGGGACTGCCCGGGGCCGGACTTACCCATTGGACAGAACCCCCTCGCGCTCGCAAGCCCTGCAGATCCGCATGCCAGCCTTGCCGAAGTGTCGTCCGATGCCGCGCCTGGTTGCAGGCTTACGGGCCGGACGCTCCGCTACTGTGGGGAGTGACGCGAAAGACGTCACTCCTCCAACAAAAGCAATCATCATCCTTTTGATCTCTTTGCCCATACTGCACCTCGCCTTCTCCCCGTGGCGGAAATACCTTAGCACGCATGGCGCTGCCGGCGCAACAGGTAAAAGCGTCACGAAAAACGCGGCTGGCATTTTGGCCTCGGGCGGTGGTACACTCCGACCGTCAAACGGAATGCGGGCCGACTCCCGCGCCCTGCGTGCGCCTATGCCGAAATACGACCATTTGACCCACGATGAGCTGGTCCGACTCCTGGAGGCCCGCGACCGGCGCGACGCCACCCGCTTCGGCCTCGTCTGGGAGG
>CAYVKQ010000237.1:0-5405 GCA_964451945.1 uncultured Lentisphaerales bacterium | reverse complement strand
GTGCGCCGCGCCCTTGACCAGTGATCAGTCATCGGTGATCAGTAGTCAGTGTTGGCGCCTTTCACCGATTACCGATCCCTGGTCACCAATGACTGATCACTGCCCCTGCTCACGGCAGCGTGAGCAGCGCCAGGGCGGTGGCGTACAGCTCGCCGCCGACCGGCGACCAGCGGTCGGCCCGCCGCCAGGCGCCGCCGGCGTCCTGCAGGGCGGCGACGCGGCTGCGGACGCCCGCCGCGCGCGCGCCGTCGCCGGCGGCGTCGAAGGCGCGGACCGTGAAGTAGTCGCGGTAGTAGTCGGCAGGAGCATCGGCCGCCGCCGCGCGCAGCGCTCGTTCCGCTTGGCCGATCAGGCGATGGCGGTCGCCGGGCGCCAGCCGCGCTTCGAGCAGGATGGCGTACCCCATGGCGTCGAGCGTCGCCGTGGGACTGCCGGGGGCGTCGTCATAGGCGAACCGCCCTTCGCCGGTCTGCTGCGCCCGCAGCCAGCGGACCGCCCGGCGCAGGTGGCCCTCCGGATCGCCCCAGCCGAGGACGTCGGCGCGCTGCAGGGCGTCGGTCTGCCAGACGGTGAGCGCAGTGTTGGGCGGGTCGCCCGCCTCGTACCCCCAGGCGCCGGTGGCGCCCTGGTCGGCCCTGATGCACGCCACCGCGCGCCGCAGCGGCGCTTCCGGAACGGCCGCGGGCCGGAGCTGGCGGATGCCCAGCAGGGCGGCGGTGGCCATGCCGTGGTTGTAGGCGCGGCAGCGTCCGGGCGGAGCAAAGGCACCGTCGGCCTGCTGGCCGGCGAGGAGCGCGGCAACGGCGCGGTCGACGGCGGAACGGTTCTCCGCGCCGCGCCGCTCCAGGGCGAGGGCGGCCAGCGCCGTGAGGGCGGGCGTGTAGGCGCGGGCGTCGCCGATCGTGCCGGCGGGCTGCCACCAGCCGTCGGCGCGCTGCGTGCGCACCAGCCAGCTTCCGCCGCCGGCGGCGCGCGCATCCGGCGCGCGGTCCGCGGCGAACCGGAACACGCCGAACACCAGCGCGGCGGCCGCGGCCGCGGCGAGTGGACGCACGAGGCGGAAGCGCCGCCGCCGTTCGGACGGAAGGGCGTCGAGGATGCGGCGGGCAAGGTCGGCCGGCGGCTCCGCCTGAGGGACGGCGCGGAGGCGCGCCGCCGTGGCGCGCGCGGCGGCGGCCTCGCGTCGGCACGCGGGACAGGCGGCGAGATGCGCCGCGGCCGCCGCCGATGCCGGGCGGTTGCCGGCATGCAGGGCGCAGGCCACGGCGTCGGCTGCGAAAGGGCAGCCGGCGGCGCCGGCCGGATCATGCACTGCGTTCATCGGTTCCTCCGTTTCCGCCCGTCGTCCGGGCTGATCTCCAGTTCTTCCCGCAGGATCCGGATGGCGTTGAACATCCGCGACTTCACGGTCCCCGCCGGGATGCCGAGGATGCGGGCGACCTCGGCATAGGGCAGGTCCTGGTACACGCCGAGCTCCACCACCTGCCGCATCGCTTCCGGCAGCGCCGCCACCGCTCCGGCGACGTCGAGCGCCCCGCGTCCGGGCCGCGTGTCGGCGACGCCGGGCGGGGGCTCCGGTTCGCGCGCCAGCGCGTCGGCGAGCCGCTCGGCCCTCTTCCGCTTGCGCAGGTCGTCGATCCACACCTGCCTGGCCAGCAGGAACAGGAAGGTGGTGACCTTCGCCCGCGGCGTGTAGCGGGTGCGGTAGCGGTACAGCCTGAGGAAGGTCTGCTGCACCAGATCCTCGGCATCGTATGGAACGCCGGCGCGGCGGAAATAGTTCAACAGCATTTTCTGATGGCGGGTTACCAGCGCGCCAAACGCCCCGCGGTCGCCGCCCCGCGCGCGGACCATGAGCGCGGCGTCCTCCGCCGGATCGGGACCGGGAGTGTCGGTTGGAAGTCTGTCGGGCACGGTGTCAACAGGAAGGCATGGTGAACCGGAAGCGGGTGTGCTGCGTTAAACGGTATCATAGCATCCACGGTTCGGCGAACGCGGATACTCGCGCATTCTATAAGGACGACACATGATGAGGAAGCATAGCACGCTTGCGACGATTGCGGGAGTCTGTTTGGCGGCCGCCGTGGCGGTCGGATTGCGCCTGCGGAGCGGGCGGACGACCGGCGCTCCGGCGGCGGCACCCGTGGCGGCGGCGGAAGCCCCCTGGCGGCGCGACGCCCGCGCCGCGGCGGCGCGCGGCACGGCCTGGCTGGTCGCGGCGCAACGGCCCGACGGGTCGTGGTCCGACCCCCGCTTCCCGGCGTTGAGCGGTCTCGCCCTGTGGGCACTGAACGGATTGGAGGACGCCGCGGCCCGCGCCGCCGCCGACCGCGCCGTCGCCTTCCTCCTTTCCTGCGTGCGCGACGACGGCGGCATCTACGTCGAGGTCCCCGGCCGCAAGGGCGGCGGCCTCGGCACCTACAACACGGCGATCTGCCTCACGGCGCTCCACGCCACCGGACGGCGCGACCTAGCGCGGACGCTGCAGCGCGCCCGCGCCTTTCTTGCCGACGCGCAGTACCAGGGCGACCAGGAGGTCCACTTCGGCGGGTTCGGCTACGACCGCCAGACCGAGCGCGACTATACCGACCTGATGAACACCCATTTCGCCGTCGAGGCGATGCGGCGCACGCAGGATGTTGAAGACCTCCGCCCCGCGGGCGAGGCACGCGCCGACGTCAATTGGGAACACGTATTGCGCTACATTGAGCGACTGCAGGCGCGGCCGGAGGACGGCCCCGACAACGCGGGCGGGTTCGTCTACAATCCGATCGACGCCAAGGCGGGCACTGAGACCAACGCCGCCGGGCGGGTCGTCCTGCGCGCCTACGGCAGCATCACCTACGCCGGGCTGCTGGCGCTGCTCTACGCCGAGGTGCCGCGCGACGACCCCCGCGTCGTCTCGGCCGTCGACTTCGCCGCGCGCCACTGGACGCTCGATGAAAACCCCGGCATGGGCGACCAGGGACTCTATTTCTACTACAACGTCATCGCGCGGGCGCTGACCGCCGGCGGCATGGACGCGATCGCCCGCAAGGACGGCGCCGGTGGGCCGATCCGCTGGCGCGAGGAACTGGCGTGCAAACTGACCGCCACGCAGCGTCCCGACGGGAGCTGGGCCAACGTCAACAACCGCTTCTGGGAAAACGATCCCGTCCTCGCTACCGCCTACGCCCTCCTGGCGCTGCGGCACGCACAGGGCGGAAACGCGGACTAGGGCACCTGTATCCACTTTCAGATTTGTTTCACTTCGGGGCACCTTTTCCCGCGCGGGTGGCTCTCTTTTTTCGTTGGCCGTTCCGCGGTTCTTTGTTACCGTGAGCCCAACCACGCGAACACGTCTTTCCCGGGAGGGCTGCGGTGCGTTTCGCCGTCGTCACTGACATCCATGCCAACCTGCAGGCGTGGCGGGTCGTCCTGACCGATCTCGCCGCGCAGCGCGCCGACCGCATCCTCTGCCTCGGCGACTGCGTCGGCTACGGCCCCAACCCCTCCGAAGTGCTCGAGTCGCTCTACCGCCACGTCGACGCCTTCTGCCTGGGCAACCACGACGCGGCGGTCTGCGGCAAACTCGACCACGCCCTCTTCCAGCCGACCGCCCGCCGCCTGCTGGAATGGACCTGCGGACGGCTCTCCGACAGGGCTTCCCGCTTTCTCGCCGCGCAGCCGCTGCAGCTCGCCGGACCCGGCTTCCGCTGCGTCCACGGCGACTTCGCCGAACCCGCCGCCTTCAACTACATCGAGGACGCCGCCGACGCCGCCTGCGCGTGGGGTGCCGCCCCCGAACCGCTCCTCTTTGTCGGCCACACCCACGTCCCCGCCCTCTTCGTTATCGGCGCCAGCGGCGTCACCCACCCCCTGCCGCCGCAGGATTTCGTTCTTGAACCGGGCAAGCGCTACCTCGTCAACCCCGGCTCGGTCGGCAATCCACGCTCCGGCGACGCGCTGGCTTCGTACTGCCTCTACGACGACGACGACCGCAGCGTGGTCTGGCGCACGGTGCCGTTCGACCTCGACGCCTGCCGCGCCGCCCTGGCCGCCGCCGGGTTCTCCGAGAATGACACACCCTTCCTCTCGCGCGATCCACGGCAGCGTCTCGCGGCCGTGCGCGAGGCGGTTTCGTTCTCGCCGGCGCGCACCCCCGGCGAACGGGCCCGCGATGTCGTGGCGGTGAGCGAGATCGACCGCCTCAGCCGCACGGCGCGCCGCTGGAAACGGCTCGCGCTGGCCACCGCCGCCGCGGGCGTCCTGACCGCGGCGGCGGGACTGGGCATCGCGCGGCTGCGGCCCCCCGCCCCGGCGGCGGCGCTCGTCACGCCCGCCGCCGAGTTGGCGCCGGTCGAGCCCGCCTCGGCCGACAACCTCCTGCCGCCCTTTCCCGCCTCGACCGACGGCGCGTCGCTCGCCGGCTGGCGTGTCCGCCTCGACCGGCCGCTGACGACCGTGCTCGCGCCCGGCCTGCGCGGCATCGCCGTCACGGTCGACGGTCCGCCTGCCCATTTCCGCATCGAGTCGCCGCCGGTCCGCGTCGACCGCGCTGTCACACGCCAGGTCTGTCTCACCATTTCCTGGGTGAGGGATGAGGCCTTCCACGGCACCCTTCGTTTCGCCATCGAACAGCTCGGGGCGCCGGAAGAGGACGGGTATCCCGTCGTGCGGCACGAAACCGTGGCGCCGCCCGACACCCAGACCGAGCTGAAAAAAACCACCGATTCGCGAGGACTTCACTCAAAGACCCGTTTTGTCCGCGTCGCCATCGAAGGCGAATACAGCGGCACGGCGGTCTTCGCCGCCCCCGTCCTGCGCCCCTTGCCGCGGTGAACCGGCAGGTCGGCGCTCGGTGGGCGGAAGGGCCCGGGAGCCAGGGTTCCGATTGGAGTCACTCTCTGCACCCTGGCCACCACTGATTCTGGGTCGCTGATTCGAGGTTGATTCTCACCGCCGTCATCCGCATAATAGGGTGCCACAGGGGATGACCCGTTTCATCTCCCGTCTGTCGATGGCACGCAACGGTTCAGGGAGGCTTTTCATGGGCAACGAACTGAAGATCAAAAAGACGGCGGCACTGGATCTGGTTTCGCTGGGGGCGCTGGTTCACCGGCTCGATCCAGGGGTCGTGCCGTTCCATAAGGCCACAGAGTGCAAGATCCACGTCAGCGGCGGCGAGTTCAACGTGGCGGCCAACCTCGCCGACTGCTTCGGCATGGCCACCGGCATCGCCACGGCCATGGTCGACTATCCGATCGGCGCCCTGATCGCCGAGCGGGTGCGCGCGATGGGCGTCCGCCCCTTCTACAAGCATTTCAAGCACGACGGCGTCCACGGCCCCAACATGGCGACGGTCTTCAGCGACCGCGGCCAGGGGATGCGCGCGCCAGTGGTCTTCTACAACCGCTGCAACGAGG
>CAYVKQ010000236.1:238-5407 GCA_964451945.1 uncultured Lentisphaerales bacterium | reverse complement strand
CCGTCTCCTCGCCGCAGACGAAGGCGCCCGATCCCTCGCGGATTTCGAGGTCGAAGGAGAAGGCGGTGCCGAGAATCTTCTCGCCCAGCAGGCCGCAGGCGCGCGCCTGGTCGATGGCGTGCGCGAGGCGCTCGACGGCCAGCGGGTATTCGGCGCGGACGTAGACGTAGCCCTGCCGCGCGCCGACGGCGAAGGCGGCGATCGCCATCCCCTCGATGATGCTGTGCGGGTCGCCCTCCAGGACGCTGCGGTCCATGTAGGCGCCGGGGTCGCCCTCGTCGGCGTTGCAGAGCACGTAGCGGACTCCGTCTTCCGAGGGCGCCTCGCGGGCCAGGTTCCACTTGAGCCAGGTGGGAAAGCCCGCGCCGCCGCGCCCGCGCAACCCCGACGCCTTCATCTCGGCGATGACTTCCTCGGGAGTCCGCGCGGTGAGGACTCCGGCCAGTGCCGCGTAGCCGTCGCGCGCCACGGCGTCGCCGATCCGCTCGGGCGAGATCCAGCCGCAGTTGCGCAGCACGATCTGCGTCTGCCGCTTGAAGAAGGCGATCTCCTGGCGGCAGGGAAAGGGGACGCGTCCCGCCGCATCGGTCACCAGCAACCGCTCGACCCGCTTCCCGCCGCGCAGGTGCGTGGCGACGATCTCGTCGGCATCGCCGGGCTTGACCCCCTGGTAGAACGTCTGGTCTTCGCTCACCAGCACCACCGGGCCGATCACGCATGGCCCCATGCAGCCGGTTTCGACCAGCGCGACCTCCTGCCCGAGACCGGCGCGGACGAGGGCGTCGCGCAGCGCGTCGCGCACCTCCCTGGCGCCCGAGGCGAGGCAACTGCCGCCGAAGCAGACGAGAATCTGGCGCGGCTGCGCCTCCGGTGCGCCGGGACGCCCGGTCTGCTTCTGTTCGCGTGCGCGCCAGGCGGCGAGGTCGGCGGCCGTTTTGATCCTGGGGAGGCGGACGGTGCTCATGCCTGCTCCTTTCCCGCCGCTGCGGCGGCGTCCGCCGCGAGCCGGCTGACCAGCTCGCCGACGCGGGCCGGCTTGACCCGTTGGTAGACCGTGTCGTTGACCATGACGACGGGCGCCATGCCACAGGCGCCGAAGCAGCGCCCCACCGCCAGCGAGAACATGCGGTCTGGCGTCGTCTCGCCGACATCGATTTCCAGCCGCTTCTTGAAGGCGTCCAGCACCTCCTTGCCGCCGCGCACATAGCAGGCGGTGCCGAGGCAGACGCGCACGAGATAGGCGCCGCGCGGGTTGAGGGTGAAGAACGAGTAGAAGGAGACCACGCCGGTCACCTCGCTCACCGTCTTGCCCAACCCGGTGGCGATCCTGCGGATCACCGGCTCGGGCAGATAGCCGTAGAGCGCCTGCGCCGTCTGCAGGGCGGGGATCAGTCCGCCAGGCTTGGCGCGGTACTCCGCGATCACCTCGTCGAGACAGGCGTCGCGCTCGCCGTCCGCAAGGCCGCCCGCGCAGGCGCACCTACCCGGCGCGGCGCAAGCCGCCGGAACCGCCGTCACAGCACGCCCTCGATGTAGTTCTCGAGGTTGCGGATCAGCAGGTCCTTTTCCGTCGAGATGTACTTGACGAGGTCGCCGATCGAAACGACGCCGACGACCTTCTGCTCCTTGTCGAGGATCGGCAGGTGGCGCATGCGGTGGCGCGTCATCAGCGCCATGCTCTCGTCCACCGTCTGCTCCGGCGTGGCGTAGACGACCTTCTTCGTCATGACGTTCTGAACCAGCTCGGTTCTCGCGGACTTGCCCGCGAGGAGCACCCGTTGCAGGGCGTCGCGTTCGACAATGATCCCCGCCAGTTTGCCCTTGGCATTGAGCACGAGCAGCGAGCCGACATTCTTCTCGCTCATCAGCTTGACCGCCTCGTAGACAGTCGCGGTCGGCTCAATGGTGACGACGGCATGCCCCTTCTCATCGAGAAGTTGGTTGATGGTGGTGTTCATCGCGGGCTCCTTTCGCGGTTGGTTCTCCGTGCGTGTCCCTCCGCCGGCCATGCCCCCGGTGCCGGGTAGTGACGGCATGGCAGGCGTTCCTGCAAAGCGAACCGCCTGCTCAGGGACAGTTCACTTTGACGAGGTGATTTTATTTGACACCAACCCAATAGATAGGTCAAGGGTTATTTTTCAGCGACCTTTGGAGAACAGAACCGGCGGGCGCATGGCAGTCCGCTCTCATCAGAACTGCCATGCGGCCGAACGGTGGCTTGCCTGAACCCCCGATGTCGGTTACTTTATTCTGCACCGTCACGACCGCCGGAGCCCGATCTGCAGAGGTTTCCCTTCCCGCCCGAAGACGCAGCGCGCGCCGCGCGGCGTCCACGAGCAGCCAACCGACCCCTCGCGAGAAAACCGATGGCCCCCTACCGTTTCCTGAAAACCGCGTTCCGGCGTCCGCCGGTGCAGCTCGAACACCTGGAGATCGCGCTCTCGTTCCACGAGACGCACGTCGACGGGGCGGCGACGCTGCGCCTGACCGCCCGCGAACCGCTCGACGAGATCGTCCTCAACGCGCACGACCTGGAGATTTTCGAGACGGGCGTCGCGCTGTGCGCGGACAGCGCGCCGGCGCCCGCCGCCGCCCGCGCCGACGCGGCGGCGCGGACGCTCACCGTCCCGCTCCCCCGCCGGCTCGCCGCGGGCGAAACGTGTGTCATCTACACGCGCTGTCGCTGCCGTCCCTCCGACACCGTGCTCGAAGGGATCTACCGCGACACCACGCCCCCCGGCGCGCCGCAGCAGTACATGTCGCAATGCCAGCAGTGGGGCTTCCAGCGGATCGTGCCGGTGATCGATGACTGCACCGCCAAATGCACCTTCCGCACCACGCTCGAAGGCGACGCCCGCTACACCCACCTCATTTCGAACGGCGACGTCGACCGCACGGCCAACCCCGACGGCGTGCCCGTCCCCGTGCCCGGCGCTCCGGGGCGGCAGCGGATCACCTACCGCAATACCGTCCCCATGGCCCCCTACCTTTTCATCGCCTGCGCCGGCACGTGGGACGTGCTGCGCGAGACGGTGACGCTCGAGGCGACGGAGACGCTGCCGCGGAAGACCGTCGCCATCGAGTACCTCGTGCCGCCGGGGCGCCGCGGCGACGCGCGCATCCCGCTGGCGATCCTCGCCGACGCCGTGCGCTGGCAGCGCCGCGCGCGCGCCTACGGCTACCGCCACGACACCTACCGCACGATCTGCATGGAGCGCTCGAACTTCGGCGGCATGGAGAACGTCGGCAACACCACGATCATCACCGAGGCGGCGCTGATCGACCGCTTCACCTCCGACGCCCGCCTGATCTACGCCCACGGCGTGATCGTCCACGAATACGAGCACAACGAGTGCGGCTCCGACGTCACCATGGAGTCGCCCTTCGACATGTGGCTCAACGAGGCGTTCACCGTCGACGTCGAGCGGGCCTACCTGCGCACGGTCTTCAACCCCGCCTTCCTCCGCCTGCGCGAGGTCGACGCCATCCGCGCACCGGGGACGGGGCCGCTGGCGACCGAGGACGGCGGCGTCTTCGGCCGCATCGTCCGCGAGGGGTTCAACCATCCCGACGAGCTGGTCGACGGCCTGACCTACGTCAAGGCGCCCGAGGTGATCGCCATGCTGCGCCGGGTGCTCGGCGAGAGCTGTTTCGACAAAGGGGTGCGCCTCTACTTCGACCGCTACACCGGCGCCAACGCTGACACCGACCAGTTCTTCGCCTGTTTCGAGGAGGTCTCGGGGCGCGACCTCTCCGCCTTCCGCACCCCCTGGCTCGAAACGGCGGGCTATCCGCAGGTCACGGCGGAGCACGCCTACGATGCGGCGGCGCGCACGCTGACGCTGACGCTGCGCCAGAGCCGCCGCGGCGCGGGCGGACTCTTCACCGTGCCCGTCGCCTGCGCGGCGGTCGACGGCGACGGACGCGACCTGCCGCAGACGGCGGGAATGGTGATCCTCGACGGTCCCGAACGGGTCTGCACCTTCCGCGGCGTGCCCCGCCCGGCCTTCGTCTCGATCAACCGCGGCGCCTCGTTCTACGGCACCTGCGACGACCGCTCGGCAACGCTGGAACAGCGGCGGCTGCAGGTGTTGCGCGACCCCGACACCTTCAACCGCGTCGAGGCGATGCGCGCCCTGACCGACCGCGAGCGCGGCGCCCTGCTGGAGGCGCTGCTGGACGGCGCGGCGCCGGAGGGGCTCGAGGCGGCGGTCTCGGAGACCTGGCGCGACCTCTACCGCGGCCTGCTGTGCGACCGCACCCTCCCCGACGGCCTCAAGGGGTACCTGCTGCAGGTCGACGAGCAGCCGCTCGACCGAAGCCGCCTGCGGCACGTGCGCGAATGCTGGCAGGCGCGGCGCATCCTGCTGCGGGCGGTGGCGCGGCACGCGGGCGGCGAGGCGGAGGCGTTGCTGACGGAGCTCGACACGCGCCGCGCCGCCGACCCGGCCGACACCCGCGGACTTTCGGCGGGGATCGAGCGGCGCTTCCTGGCGGCCGTCCTCATGGAGCCGCTCGCCGCCGCCGACACGCCGCGGGCGCAGCGGGCGCTGGAGCGGCACTACGCCGCCGCCGTCCAGATCACCGACCGGCTGAACGCCCTCTCGGCGCTCCACCGCTCGTCGCATCCGCGGCGCCGCGAGCTCGTCGCGGCGGCGGGCGACGAGCTAAGGCCACACCTCGGCGGCTACATCGGCTGGCTCGGCATCCTGGGGCGTTCGCCTCACGCCGATGTTCTGGAGGTCCTCGACCGCGAAGCGGCGCACCCCGCGTTCGACCGGCGGCATCCCGGCCTGGCGCGCGCCCTGTACGTCCCCTTCTCGCTCAACAACGCGCGTCTCTGGACGCGCGCGGGGCTCGACTGGCTGGTCGGCGCGGCGGCCGCGCTGGCGCCGCTCAGCGAAACGACCACGCTGCGGCTGATCGCGCCGCTGCAGCAGGTGGGCGAGCTGGCCGACGACCTGCGGCCGCTGGTGGCGGAGGCGCTGCGCCGGCTGTACGGGGCGGTTGCGGAAGAGGCGGCGCCGTCGGTGCGCGGCCGTCTGGCCGACTACCTGACGCAAGTGAGGGAATGAGCGCCGTGTCGGCGCCCCTGTGACACGCCGACGGCAGCACGCCAGCCGCGTGGGGCCGACGTTGCACGGCGGCCAAGCGCCAACCCGCACGCCG
>CAYVKQ010000236.1:0-228 GCA_964451945.1 uncultured Lentisphaerales bacterium | reverse complement strand
CAAAGTGTGAGACGAAGCGTAAACGACAAAGTGTGAGGCGAAGTGCGGGACGAAGTGTGAGGCGTGGCATGGACTGGAGGGACGACCTCCGTGTCGTCCGCGGCCGGTCACGCGGTTGCCCATGCCGCGTGCGCCGTCCCATAGGTCCCGCGCTACTCCTTCCGGCCAACTGGCCAGCACTGGAGCCCGCCGTCCTCGGCGGGCCGGCATCTCTGAGCAGCGCCGACG
>CAYVKQ010000235.1:5070-5424 GCA_964451945.1 uncultured Lentisphaerales bacterium | reverse complement strand
CCTGCGGGACATCCGGCAGCGGACCGACCTGGTCGAAAAGGATCTCAAGCAGGAACTCTCCAACGCGGCCCTGATCAAGATGCTCAACCTGCAGAAGAGCCTCGTCTTCTTCGCCACGTCGCTCAAGGCCAACGAGATCGTCCTTAACCGCATGGGGCACACCCGCCAGCTCAATATCCCCGAGAAGGACCTGGATGTGCTGGATGACGTCGCCGTCGAATTCAGTCAGGCACTCGAAATGGCCACAATCCACAGCAACATCCTCACCGGCACGCTCGACGCCTTCGCCTCGGTCATTTCCAACAACCTCAACAACGTGATGCGGTTCCTCACCTCGGTCACGATCGTGCTGAT
>CAYVKQ010000235.1:0-5060 GCA_964451945.1 uncultured Lentisphaerales bacterium | reverse complement strand
ATTTCGGTCATCATGCTGCCCCTGACTCTGATCAGCGGCATCTACGGCATGAACATCCGTCTCCCCTTCCAGGAACACGCCAACGCCTTCGCCATCACCTCCGGCCTCTCGATCCTCCTTTCGATCATCACCATCATCTTCTTCACCCGCCGCCGCCTTTTCTGATGGGTCCGACATGACACCCCTTCCCCGCGCCGCCCTCTTCGCCGCCATCCGCCGCCCCGCGGCTCCGCCCGCCGGTGTCGGCGAGGCGGACGACGGCGCCGGTGCGGCGCGCTGGTCGGAGCGCCACCTGCAGTGCGTCTGGTTCGACGAGCGGCTCCGCCCCGCCCCGCTGGCCGCCGCCGACGGCACGCGGATCGTTGTGCGCGACCCCGGCCGCTGGAACCTCGAGGCCGGTCCCGACTTCCTCGGCGCCACGCTCGAAACCGCCGACGGTGTCCGCGTCGCCGGCGATGTCGAGGTCCATGTCCATCCGCGCGACTGGGACGCCCACCGCCACGCCGCCAACCCCCTCTACCGCAACCTGGCCGCGCATGTCACGTATTTCGCCGGTCCCCCGCCCGCGACGCTCCCGGCCGACGTCCTGCGCATCCCGCTCGAACCGGCCCTCGGCAACAACCCCGCCTTCAGTTTCGACGACATCGACACCGCCGCCTATCCCCACGCCGTCCTCCCCGCCACCCCCCGCCCCTGTGCCGCCGTCCTCGCCGGCGACCCCGCGCGCGCCGTCGCGCTGCTCGACGCCGCCGGCGAATTCCGCATCCAGGCCAAGGCGCTGCGCCTGCGCGACCGCTTCCGCCTTTCCGGCGATCCCGGGCAGATTCTCTACGAAGAGATCTTCGCCGCGCTGGGCTACAAGCAGAACACACTCCCCTTCCGTCGGCTGGCGCAACGCCTGCCGCTGCGCGAGTGGGAACCCGATGCGGGCACGGCCAGCGCCTATGGCCGCCTCCTGGGCGCCGCCGGACTCCTGCCGCAGCCCGACGACGCCGCCGACCCCGCCCTCGCCCCGTTTCTGCGCACCCTCTGGGATGCCTGGTGGCGCCACCCCGTCGCCGACGCGCTGACCGCCGACGCCTGGGTGCGGCACGGTCTCCGGCCGCACAACCACCCCGTGCGCCGCCTCGCGGCCGCCGCCGCCCTCTTCAGTGGCCGTCACGCGCTTCTCGACCGTTTGACGGCGCTGCCCGCGACGCCGCCGCCGGCGTGGTTCCGCGCCGCCGCGCTGCTCTTCGAAAGCTGCGCCCGCTGGCCTTTCTGGGACGACCGCCTCACCCTCGCCGGACCCGCCACCCACGGCGCAGGCGCCCTCCTCGGCGCCAACCGCATCGCCGCCATCCTCGTCAATGTCGTCATCCCCTGGCTCGCCGCCGAGGACCGCCTCGATCCCGCCGTGCTCGACCATCTGCCGCCCGAAGACCTCTCCGAGCCGGTCCGCACCACCGCCTACCGCCTTTTCGGCCGCGACCACAACCCCGCGCCGCTCTATGCCGCCAACGGCCTCCGCATCCAGGGCCTGCTGCAGATCCACGCCGATTTCTGCCTCGGCGCCCGCGCCGGCTGTGCCGACTGCCCGCTCGCCGCCGCCCTGGGGGCGTAAGCGGCCGGGACGGCGCACGGCCGGACTCCGCTTGCACGCGGCACGCCCGCGGCAAAAAACAAACGGGAGGGGCGACCTCCGCGTCGCCCCTCCCGTTTCGCGCGAGCCGCTGCGGCCTCAGCCCTTTTTTCCGACGTGCGCCTGGCGCGGCTTCTTCGCTTCCGCCGCCTTCGCCTGGCCGCCCCACAACCCTTCGAGCAGCTCCACGGCGTTGTCGGTCAGCATCTGGATGCCCGCCAGCGACACTTGGTTTGAGCCGACCAGCGCCTCGTAGCCCTCCTGCTCGAACGCCCGGCGGTCGGGCTGATAGCCGATGCAGTCGTTGGTCAGCTCGGCGACGATTGTGTGCGGGAAGGGGGAGCGCCGCTTGATCTCGATGCCCCATTCGACAAACAGCTCCCCGGCGTTGGTCGCGATCCCCAGCGGCCCGATCCGCGCCGCGCTCACCGGGACCTCCCGCTGCTCCGGCTGTGCGGCCAGCCACTCCTTGCGCGGACCGAAGAAATCGGTCCGCCCGCCGCCCGCGCCCCAGTTCAGCCGTTCGATGGCGCCATCCCGCTGGCTGTTCGGATCCCGCCGCGGCACCATCACATTCCGCCGCGCCGCCGCCACCGCGATCGGGCCCTCGACCTTCCGGGCGCGCTTGGCCGCGGCAACCGCCGCGCCCGCGAAGATTGCCGCCCCCTCCCGCCAGCGGGGGCCGCCGATCAGGGGATTGATGTTGGCGCACGCGCCCGGGGTGAACACGCTCACGGCCCGCCCGCCGAACGCCGTCGCCAACTGTTCGGCGATGACGCAGGGATAGTCGGCCGACCACGTGTCGCCGAAATACGAGTTGGCGTGCAGCGAAAAGTTGACCAGCATGCCCAGCACCCGGCCATCCGGCGAATCGAAGCGCGCCACCCACAGCTCCGGATCGATGGGACCGGCCGAACCGAGCACCTGGGGCGTCGCCTCCAAGTTGTCCAGAACGTTCCCCATCCACGTGTTCAGCGCCAGGCCGTCCCGCTTCGAAACCACCCGGCGGTGGTGTATTCCCTGGTACACCAGCGCCCGCCCGAGGTGGAGGATGGCGGGCTGCGCGGCGTTGACCGCCTGCACGATGCTCTCCGCGATCCGGCCGGGCAGTGTCGCCAGATAGGCGGCGTTGGAATGCACGCCCCCGGCATAGGGGCCGGTATGCGTGTGGCTGCACGAGAGAATGACCGCTTCCGGGGCGATGCCGGTGCGCCGGGAGGCCTCGGCGATCGCCTCGTCGGCCTGCTTCCGCGTGATGCTGATCAGATCCAGCCCCACGATCGCGACCGCGCCGCCGCCCCCGCGGGCGTAGAGCGTCTTGGCGAGAAGGGGATCGGTGGTCCCCCGGTTCGTGCGCGGATCCAGGGAGCCGCACATGGGCAGCCCCTCCGGCGGCGTGACATCGGCGATGCCAAACCCGACGTGCAGCGCGTGATCGTTCTCTTCTTTCATCGTGCGTGATCCTCTGTTGTTGTGTGCGATCGGTGCCGCAACCGGAACCGGATAAAGAACATGCTATTTAGTTTAGGACAACGGGTGTAGAGAGTCAAACGGTTGCAGCAATTGCCCGTTCCCGCTTTTTCCGCTTGTAGTGGCGCCACGGGAATGCGCTACACTGTCTCCATCCATGAGCTTGAATGCCACCCCGCAGGGCGAGCGGACCCATATCGCCCTCTTCGGCCGGCGCAATGTCGGCAAGTCGAGTTTGATCAATGCCCTGACCGGCCAGGAGGTCTCGATCGTTTCGCCCGTCAAGGGAACCACCACCGACCCGGTCGGCAAGGCGATGGAGCTGCTGCCGCTGGGACCTGTCATGCTCTTCGACACCCCCGGCATCGACGATGTCGGCGACCTGGGCGGACTGCGGGTGCGGCGGACGCTCGACATCCTGAACAAGACCGACGTCGCCCTGCTCGTCACCGAGGCGACCACCGGACTCGGCGACCCCGAGCGCGAGGTGCTGGCGCGCGTGCGCGAAAAGAATATCCCGCTGCTCGTGGTCTTCAACAAGAGCGACCTCGCCGCGCCCGGCGCCGAGGCGCTGCGCCAGGCGGGCGCGGCGTCCGGCGCGCCGGTCTTCGTCGTCTCCTCGACGACGCGCGAAGGCGTCGAGGAGTTGAAGATCGCGCTGGCCAAGAGCATCCCCGACGGCGGCGACGCCAGGCCACTCGTCCATGATCTGCTGCAACCGCTGGACGTGGTCTTGCTGGTGACGCCGATCGACAGCGCCGCCCCCAAGGGACGCCTCATCCTGCCGCAGCAGCAGGTCGTGCGCGACATCCTCGACCACGGCGCCATCGCCGTGGTGACGCGCGAACACGAGTTCCGCACCGCCCTGGCGGCGCTGAGCCGCCCCCCACGCCTGGTGATCACCGACTCGCAAGCGTTCGCCAAGGTCTCGGCCGAAACGCCGCGCGATGTGCCGCTCACCTCGTTCTCGATCCTGTTTGCCCGTTACAAGGGCGACCTCGACACCCTCGTGCGCGGCGCGCAGGCGGTGGAGAGCCTGAAGGATGGCGACCGTGTGCTGATCGCCGAGGGCTGCACCCACCACCGGCAGAAGGACGACATCGGCACCGTCAAGATTCCGCGTTGGCTGCGTCAGCACACGGGCAAGGAACTGCACATCGAGCATTCCAGCGGCATGGGCTATCCCCGCGACCTCGCCTCGTACGCGTTGATCGTCCACTGCGGGGCCTGCATGCTCAACCGCCGCGAGGTGGGGTACCGCCTGCAGCAGGCCGCCGCCGCCGGCGTGCCGATCGTCAACTACGGCGTGTTCATCGCCTACACGCACGGTATCCTCGAACGGTGCATCGAACCGTTCCTAAAGAAGCGCGACGCGTGATGCGGAGCGGTCTCACAGAGCCCACTCCCCTTGCACATCGTGGCATGGGCGTCTCGCGTGGCATGGGCGTCCCGCCCATGAAACACGGGCAAGATGCCCGTGCCACGCTGCCCGTGCCACGCTTGCAGCACCCGAGTCCCGCATGTAAGATACCCACATGGCCCGCGATACCTTCGATACGTGGATCCTGACCGGCTGGGGGTGACCCGATTACGCCGCCGCGCAGAGGCTCCTCCTCCGGGTGCTCGAAGGAGGACGCTTCTCGCGTACCGGCGACCGCGAGGAGGTCGCGGTCGATGTGCGGGTGATCGCCGCCACCCACCGCGACATCCCCTCGCTCGTCCGCGACGGCGCGTTCCGCGGGGACCTCTTCTACCGGCTCTGCGTGATCCCGATCCGTGTGCCGCCCCTGCGGGGCCACCCCGAAGACATCGCCGACCTCGCCAATGGCTACTGGCTGCGCCTCCACCGCCACCGGCTCGACGCGCCGCAGCTCGCCGCGCTGGCCGGCTACTCCTGGCCGGGGAACGTCCGCAAGCTCTACAACGTGCTGGAGCGCGCCTCGGTCACCGGCGCCGCCGACTTCGCGCG
>CAYVKQ010000234.1:0-5440 GCA_964451945.1 uncultured Lentisphaerales bacterium | reverse complement strand
AGCGGGGCGGAGGGGAGGATCTGGTCGTGCTCGGCACGCACATCCTCGACATCGGGCTCTACCTGTTCGGCATGCCGGAATACGTTTTTGCCGACATCACCGTGGACGGCAGGCCGATCACCGCAGGCGACCGCGCGTCGCCCACGGAGCCCATCGGCCTCTGCGCCGGGGACGCGGTCTGGGCCTCCTTCCGGTTTCCGCAAGGCGTGCAGGGCGTGTTCGAAAGTCGCCGGGGGCTTTGCACGGGGCCCGTCCGGATGGGCGTTACCGTTGTCGGAACCCGCGGCGCTCTCGCGGTTCGCTACGACGAGGTCCGCCAACTGCGCATCTGCCGTGCGCCTTTTGTGCCGGAGGACGAGACGCATTACGGGATCCTCGATCTCCCTCCTGAGGACCGGACGCTTCCGCCTTCGGCCGCGCCGCTCGATACTGAATACTACGGTCCGCAACCGGCCCGCTACTTTGCCGACAACAACCGTTACGCCGCTTGGGATCTGCTGCAGGCGGTGGCGGAGGACCGCCAGCCGCAGGCCAGCGTCCACGATGCCGTCCAGGTGATCGAGATGATCCACGGCATGTACGCCGCCAGTCTCTCCGGAACGCGGGTTTCGTTCCCGCTGGTTGACCGCACCCATCCGCTGGGGTGACGCAGCACCCGATTCGGGTCACTCGAAAATCCGGAAGTCCACCGTTGACAGCGGTTGGCTCATTTCCTAAACTACTGGTTTATTGCGGCTGGTACGCTTTGTTCTTTTTAGTCTAGTCAGCATTGGGAAGGATGTGGTGTTGTGACCGTTGTGCAGTCATTGCTCGCCTTGCAGGAGATCGATGAACGCATCCGGGGCTTCCAGCGGGAGGTTCAGGATGTCCCCGAGCGGAAAAAACAGGAGAAAGGGCGGTTGAAGACCGCTTTGGACGCCCTGGCCTCGGCACAATCGGCATTGAAGATCGCCCAGCTCAACGTGAATGCGGCCGAAGGCGATGTCGCCAACCGAAAGGGGCGGGTCAACAAACTTCGGGAGCAGCAGCAGGCGCTTAAGACCAACCGCGATTTCCAGGCGATGAGCAGGGAGATCGCCCTCGCCGACGAGGAAGTCGAGCAGCAGGAGGCAAGGCTGATCGCCGCGATGGACGAGATCAAGCCGGCCCAGGCGCGCGTGGCGGCGGCCCAGGCAAAGGTGTGTGAAGAGGAGTCCGAGATCAACGGCTACATCGCGGAGCTGGAGCAGCGCGCGGGCACCGCACAGGCGGAACTGGAGCGCCATGCGGCACTGCGCGCCGAGGCCGTCAAGCAGGTCGCTTCGAAACCGGCATTGATGCTGTACAGCCGCCTGCTCAGCCGCCGCTGGCCGGTGGTGGTGCCGCTCGAGAGCGGGGTCGTGTGCGGCGGCTGCCATCTCAACCAGCCGCCGCAGACGGCGCACTTGGCCCGGCGCAACGAGGGTCTTGTGACCTGCCAGATGTGCGGCCGCATCCTCTATCTGGCCGAATAAACCGACTACCGATCACTGACTACCAATCGCTGATTACTTTTTCGGCAGGTCCGCGGGGGGTGACCGACCGCTCGCGCGCGGGAGACCGCCGCGCGGGAGGAAAGTCCGGACTCCGCAGGGCGGGATGCCCCGTGGTGAACGCGGGGAAGGCGCTGCAAGACCGGCGCCGATGGAAAGTGCCACAGAAACAAACCGCCGGCGGCTTCGGCCGCCGGCAAGGGTGAAAAGGCGGTGTAAGAGACCACCGGGCGAACGCGTGAGCGCCGCCGCCAGGCAAACCCCATCCGGAGCAAGGCCAAATAGGGAGTCCAGGCGCTGCCCGCGCCGCCCGGCTACCGCCGGAAGACTCCGGGTTGGCCGCTCAGACAAATGGTCGGACGGCGCCGCGAGGCGCGCGACAGAATCCGGCTTATGATCTCCCCGCGGACCTGCCGTTTTCTTTCAGCGGATGGCGATGACGCTGTCACAGCGTTCGCCGACACGGCAGACGGTAATCGTGAAGAGCAGACGGATGGCGCCGGCGCCGGGCGGCAGGGTGACCGGCATGGCCGTCTGCCCCTGCACCCACACGATGCGGTGGCCCGCCGTCTCCTTGTCGTACTCGATGCGAAGCGTCGTTTCGCGGTAGGTCAGCGGCAGGTTGAACACCTGCTGGCGTGTCTTGTCGTTCTGTACGATGAGCTGCACCGCGGGGCCGAAGTCCTTGCCTGGCGCCAGCTCCTTGGAGACGATGTGGAAGCTCGCCTGCAAGTGCTCGGGAGTGGGTACCGACCAGCGGACAGCCTTGCCGAACCAGGAGCGTTCGCGCATCTCGACGGGGGCCTGGGCCACGGTGCAGACCCCTTGGACGCGCATCTCTCCGGCGGCTTCGTCGAACGCGAGCGTCAGCTCGTCCGGCAGATCGGGATGGGCGAACAGAGAGCCCTCCTGGGCGTATGTGGCGATGCGGTCGAGCTTCCACGCGCGCCAGGGGGCGGCGGGCACCGTGGCGGTGTCGGGCGGTTTCTGCTCGGAGGGTGTTTCAGCCGGCGTTTCCTGCGCGGCGGCGGGGAGGTCTTTCGCCAGGCGGTCGGCCGCTTCAAACGCGCGCTTCTCCGCCAGCGCCTGGCGCCAGCGTTCATTCTCGGCGCGGACGGTCAGCGCCTCCTCGATCCGGTTCTGCCGCGTCAGATCCTTGACTAGCGACTCCAGTCGCGCGATGAGCTGGGACACCCGCTCTTCGACCTGCCTGGTCAGCGCCTCGGCTCGGTCAGCCTGGCTTTTCAGGTACGCATCCTGCAACTGGCGCAGCTCCGCGGGGGCGGCGACCAGCGCCTCGGGGGTCAGTTCGGGAACGGCTTCGAAGGGGTCGGCCTCGGCCGCCTGCGCCGCCACGAACCGTTTTGCCTCCTTCATCGTGGCCAGCATGCCGTCGAGATCGCCGTCCTCCTGGAATTTGCGCTTCAGCGTGGCCAGTTGGCCGATGTAGACGTTTGGCAGGGCCGCCCGCGCTGTCTCGTGCTGCGCTTTCGCCTTGGCGGTCTCCGCCGCCAGCGCGTCCCGCGCCTGGGCGGCCTCCGCGGGGAACGCCGGCTGCGCCTTCGCGGGGAGGGCCGCCGTCAGCACCGCCAACGCGGCCGACACAATGAAGGGTCGGGCTCTACGCATTCTTTTCTCAACCATACGTTCGCTGTCCTCGTGCGCAACAAAATGCCAGAATAGCAGACGGAGAGGGGCGGTTCAAGCAAGGAAGACGCCTTCTCAGGCGAGCGCGAGCACCAGCGCCAGCCCGGGCAGGGCCAGCAGGGTTGTCAGGATCACGATCCGCGCCGCCTGCTCGGCGTCGCCGCCAAGCTGGTCGGTCATCACATACGACGCCACTGCCGTGGGGCAGGCGATGAAGATCAGGATCGAGCGCAGCGCAGCGCCGGAGAGGCCGAAGACCAGCGTGCCCAGCAGATAGCCGATGACGGGCGAGACAAAGACCTTGAGCACCGAGGTGGCCAGCACCGGCTTCCACCCGACGTGCAGCCCCTGCAGGGAGAGCGTGGCGCCGATCGCGACCAGCGAGAGGGGCAGCGCCATCTGGCCGGCGGCGGAGAGGGTCCGCTGCAGCGCGACGGGGAGCGCGATGCCCGTTCCCGCCAGGAGCAATCCCAGCACGCAGGACAGCAGGAGCGGGTTCGTCGCGACCCGCAGCAGCATGTGGCGGAGCGTCTTGCCAAGCGAGACGTCTCCGCTTTTGTGGGTGTCGGCCACCAGGACGATCACCGACAGCACGTTGTACAGCGGCACGATGGGCGCCAGCGCCAGCACGGCGAAGGCCGCCAGCTCGGCGGCCCGCTCCGGGGTCTGGTCCGACAACGAGAACAGCAGCACCGGCAGCCCGATGTAGACGAGGTTGCCGCGGAATCCGCCCTGGACGATCGGTCCCGCCCGGCCCCGCAGCCTGAACGCCCAGGCGATGCCGTAGCCGAGCGCCAGGCAGATGAAGGCCATCATTGCCAGCAGGGCGAACATCCGCAGCGGTTCCGCGCCGCTGATCTCCACGCGGGCGGTCTTCTCCAGCAGCAGCGCCGGCAGGCCGACCCAGTAGACCAGTCGGTTCAGCTCCTGGAAGAAGCCCTTCGGCGCGAACTTTCCCTTTCGCAGGAGCACGCCGGCGAGGATCAGCAGGCAGATTGGCGCCAGGGTGTCCAGAATGTAACGCAGCACAAGTCCGTCCTTTCGCGCCGCCCGCCACTGCCGGATGCCGCAGCCGCGGGCACGGCGATGGGCGCTATTAAAGGAAACGCAAGGCGGTTTGACAACAAAAACCGGAAAGCATTGACCGCCGCCCGGGAAGCGGGCACAATTCCCGACTTTCGCCGCCAGTCCCGGGGGATGGCGCGGAGCGAAGACGTCCGCCTCCGTCGGACAGGATCGGAACCCAAGATCGCTTATGAATTCGTTCATTTCCCTGCCGCTCGTGCTGGTGATGCTGTCGGGTGTGGCCCTGGCGTTTCTCGCCCTGGCCTACAAGATGGCGGCTGTTTCCAATTGCCGGCCGATGGCGTTCGCCTCCGTTTTTCTGCTGACCGCCACCTTGCTCTCCGGGTGGCGGGTCTGCTTCGAGGCGACGGCCTGGGGCGACTGGCGGCTGTGGACGCTGGGGTTCGCCATGGGCGCGAATCTCTACATCAACTTGGGACTCGTGGTCGTGGTCAACCAACTCGGGCCGGCATCTGTTTCATGGACCCTTCTCAACCTCTCGGTCCTGGTTCCCATCCTCCTCGCCCCGCTGCTTCTGGACGAGCCGTTTCTCGGGATCGACGGCGCGCTCGTGGCGCTTTTCATCCTCATGTTGCTGGCCATGCGCCGCGGCATCGCGCGGGGGCACGACCCGGTCCGCGGGTCGCCGCTCCGCTTCTGGACCCTGCTGCTCGCCATGTTTCTGCTCAACGGCCTCTTCCAGTTCGGCAGCAAGCTCAAGGACACGTTTTTCGCCGACGGCAGCGCCGCCGGACTGGCGACGCTCTTCTACGGCAGCGGCATGGTGCTGGCGTTGGCGACCCACGCGGCGCGGACGCGGGGCGGCCGTTTCACGCGCGACGAGTGGCTGTGCGGGGGAATGGCCGGCATGTGTTCCGGCCTCGGCATGCTGCTGCTGTTGCACGGCATGAGCCTGCCCGCGGTCGTGGCCTTTCCCGTCTCGCTCGGGATCGCACTGATCGGCGGCGTCGCGCTCACGGCCATCTTGTACCGCGAACGGCTCAACACCGGCAAAGCAGTCGGTTGGATTCTCGGGCTGATCCTGATTGTGCTGGTGGTCACCCGTGAGCGCGCCAATGCGTTCCTCGGCGCCCTGTAGGCAGCGGTGGGGTCAGGGTTCGGGGTTCAGGCAATGTTTCCAGCCTGAACCCTGGCATCCCTGAAACCTGAACCCTGACGCTTGCAGCGGTTCTGCAAGCGCCTCAGCGATAGGAGCC
>CAYVKQ010000233.1:4396-5470 GCA_964451945.1 uncultured Lentisphaerales bacterium | reverse complement strand
ATGACTACGGCGGCGTGTTCGCGGACGGAGGCTGCGTCTATGACTGCCTCATAATCAGCAACAAGGCGTATTCCACGGGCGGGGGCCTGGGTGTCAGCGGCGCAGCGAAGGTTTCAAACTGCACTGTTGTCAGTAACGAGGCCGGGAGGACGTCAGGCGCCATCTGCGTGAAGGGCTCGAGCGCCCTGATCGCAAACTGTCTCTTCGCCGGTAATGCGGCTCTGCAGGCGACAGGTTCGGCCGGCGGACAGGAATACGAGATCCCGGAGAAGGAAGCGGACGTCATTGCCTTCACCAACCGGTTCCGCAACTGCGGTTTCGCCGCGGCTGCGGCGCTTGGCAACGGATCGGTTTCCGTTCCGGATTTCGATGCGATTCGTTTCACGGATCCCGCTGCCGGCGACTTCGCGCTCGACTTCCGTTCGCCCTTTTACAAGAAGGGCCTGTATCAGGACTGGATGGACGGCGCGAAGGATTTCGTCGGTAACGACCGGCTTGTCAAGCAGAGGCGTCACGTGTGGCTGGTGGACATTGGCTGCTGCGAAAGCCCGTGGGTCGGTCCGGGATTCATGCTGTTGTTGAGGTAAGTGATGCGCAGATTGGCTGTTTGCCGCGGTGTTTTCGCTGCGGCCGTTGTGGGCGCGGCGGGATGCCGCACGGGTGATTTCACAATCGCGGAACGGGGCGTTGCGCCGGTGTGCGCGATTGTCGTCGGCGAGAAGCCGAACGAGGCGACGGCCTACGCGGCGAAGGAGCTGCAGGCGTACGTCGCGAAGCTGACGGACGTGCGGCTGGCCGTCACCAACCGCTACGACGGTCCGCGCGTCGAGCTCTGCCGGCAGTCGGACGGGACAATGGCGCAGGACGCATTCCGGCTGGAAGCCGGCGCGGATGCGCTGAAGGTGTCGGCGGCTTCCGACGCAGGGCTCCTCTACGGCGTCTACGAGGTGCTGGAGCGCTTCGGCGGCGTCAGGTGGTACGCGAGCTGGTGCGAGAAGGCGCCGCGGCTCGACCGGCTGACCGTGCCCGGCGGATTCGCGGACGAGCAGGAGCCGGCCTTCCGTCTGCGCGAGG
>CAYVKQ010000233.1:2858-4386 GCA_964451945.1 uncultured Lentisphaerales bacterium | reverse complement strand
TTCTGGTTCGACATCCTCGAGCAGCCCGACTTCGCGGCGCGGCTCCGGGTGAACGAACCGCTCACGAACCTCAGGGCGAAGCACGGCGGGAAGCCCGTGCGGTTCGGCGGCGGCCTGAGGAACTGTCATTCCTTCTATGCGCTTGTGCCGCCCGCGACGTATTTCAAGGACCATCCCGAGTACTTCGCGGAGGTGGACGGCAAGCGCATCGGCGCGGCGGGGCAGCTGTGCCTGTCGAACCCGGACGTCTTCCGCATCGTCGTCTCGAACCTCCTCGAACGCATCGACAAGGATCCGCACGCGCCGATCTACAACGTGAGCCAGCAGGACTGCGCCGGCTGGTGCACGTGCGCGAAGTGCCGCGCCGTGGACGAGGAGGAGGGGTCGCCGTCCGGCTCGATCATCCGCTTCGTGAACCGCGTCGCCGAGGAGGTCGAGAAACGGCATCCGGACGCGATCGTCGCGACGCTCGCCTACAAGTACTCGCGCAAGCCGCCGAAGAAGGTCCGTCCGCGGCACAACGTGATGATCGAGCTGTGCCTCCCGGAGTGCGAGTTCTCGAGGCCGCTCGTCGGCAGCGCCTATCCGCCGAACGCCGAGTTCCTCGCGGACCTGAAGGCCTGGAGCGCGCTTGCGCCGAAGTATCTCTACATCTGGGACTATAACGCGAACTTCTACATGTATGCGGCGCCCTATCCGAACGTGAAGACCCTGGCGCCGAACATCCGCTTCTTCCGCGACTGCGGGGTCAAGTACCTGTTCGAAGAGGGCTCCTACACGAGCTCGTGCTCGGACTTCGCGGAGCTGAAGGCCTATCTGCAGGCGAAGCTGATGTGGAACCCGGACCTGGACGAAAAGGCGCTGCTCGACGACTTCTTCGCCGGCTTCTACGGCAAGGGCGCGCCGTTCGTGCGGCAGTACTTCGAGGAGCTTCACGGGTTCTATGACAATCCCGCCGAAAGGCCGCTCCTCATCGAGGTCTGCGCCGATTCGGGCGTGGTGCCGGACGCTTTCCTGGCGAAGGCCGAGTCGCTTTTCGAGCAGGCCGAGGCGGCGGTGAGGGACGAGCCGGAGACGATCCGCGCCAACGTGCGCTTTGCGAAGTTCCCCGTCGTCTACGCACGCTACATGGCGCTGGGCGGCCAGTTCGGCTACGCGGCGTTCGCGACGCGCCATCCGAAGCGGGTGAAGGACGCGTTCGCACGCAAGAAGAAGTACGCGACGTGGATGCTCGAGCGGATGGCGGAGAAGGACTCGCCGTACACGCGCTACTTCGTCCTTTCCGAGGAGCCGGTCTTCTGCAACCGCTTCAAGGCGCAGCTCGAGAAGTGGGCGAAGGAACCGCTGCCGCCCGCGCCGTCCGCGGCGAAGTCCGCGACCGTGGAGGACGATCGGCTCTACGTCGAGCTCTGGCCGAAGTGGGCGAAGCAATCGGACGATCCGCTCGCCGCGAACGGAAAGGCGCTCCGGATCGCCAACGACCACTGGGCGTGGGCGGCGAAGTACTTCTTCAACGGCGTTGCGACGG
>CAYVKQ010000233.1:1635-2848 GCA_964451945.1 uncultured Lentisphaerales bacterium | reverse complement strand
TACTCCGTCTCGGCGCGGGTGCGCGCGGAGGTGAAGCCGGGGGTGCGTCCGGACGAGAAGGTCTTCGCGATCGGCGTGTACGATCCCGACACGCGCAAGGAGGTCTTCCATCGCGATTTCACCGCGGGCGAGTTCGCGGACGGGAAGTACCGCGACCTGAGGCTCCTCGACTGGGTCTCGAAGCCCGGTCCGGTGCACCTCTACGTCCAGGGGGCCGAGTTCGACCGCAAGGACGGCAAGGTGACGGAGTCCCCCGTCCATGACGGCATCTTCGTCGACTCGCTGACCTTCACGCGGGCGCGTTGATTTTGATAGAATACAAGGACATGGGAGAAATCATGATCAGGAACAGCATTGTCGCCGGCGTGGCGGCGTTTTCGGTGTGTACGGCGTTCGGCGGAGGCTGGACGGGCGAGGTGGACGTCTCGAAGGCGAAGGTCTATGTCGCGGAAGACGCGACGGTACCCGAGATCGAGGCGGCGAAGATGCTGATGCGCGCGCAGATCGTGCTCGGCGGGGGGCTTGATCCCGTCACGAACTGCCCGGCGCCGCTCGTCGCGAAGGCGTGGCCGGCGGACGGCATCGTGATCGGCTGGCAGGGCACGGCGCTCGTGAAGCCGCTCGCGAAGGAGCTGGACCTCAAGGACTGGTTCGACATGCCCGTGAAGGGCGAGGACGTGATCGTGCAGCGGATGAAGGGCGGTGTGCTCGTCCTCGCGGCGAATTCGCCGCAGGGAACGTGCTACTCGGTCGGCGACCTCCTCTACCGCAACGGCGCGCGGTTCCTGCACAACGGCGGGGACGACGGCAACGACGGCACGTTCCTCGAGTACATGACCGGGCTCAAGGCGCCGAAGGACTGGCGCTACTTGCCCGAGGCGGTGAAGCGCACGGGGTTCCAGGACCGTCAGCGCAACGGCGTTCCGAAGGGATTCAACCGCGACCTCTACCTCATCGCCAAGAACAAGTTCGCCGTCTTCAACGGCGCGAACGGGGCGGGTCCGCTCGAAGGCGGGCGCGCGAAGCACGACATCGGCGGCGAGTCGATCCAGCCGCCGGTCCTCCAGTTCGAGAAGCATCCGACGTGGTTCCCGGAGATCGACGGCAAGCGGTGGCGTCCGACCTCGGGCGGATGGGACTGGGTTGTCGAGGGTTGCTGGGACTCGGCGGAGTTCGCCGACTGGGTGATCGCGAACAACGAGAAGTGGATCGA
>CAYVKQ010000233.1:0-1625 GCA_964451945.1 uncultured Lentisphaerales bacterium | reverse complement strand
TCATGTCCTTACGATCGGACTTACGACGTCCGACGGCGGGCGCAAGTGCCAGTGCGCGCCCTGCAAGGCGCTCCGGGCGAAGTATCCGGACATCTCGTCGTGGTACTGGGACTACGTGATGAAGCTCTCCGCGCGCCAGCACGCCCTGCATCCGCGGATGAGCGTCGAGTCGCTCGCGTACATCGACGGCCTCTCTTATCCGAAGGCGGGGAACTCCGTCTTGAAAGGACTTGACGCGGTCGACTACTGTCCGTACGGCCGCTGCTTCATCCATCCCTATTCGGAGAAGGGCTGTCCGACCAACAAGGGTGACCTTGAGCGCATGGAGGAGTGGAAGAAGGCGGGCATCCCGGTTGGCGACTTCGACTATCTCTTCGACACGTTCAACCCGTCCGTCAACATGCCGGTGTGGGAGCTCGCGGCGGACATCGTCGACTACTTCAAGGCCTTCAACGGCAAGCGCAAGATGCCGATGATGTACTCCGAGGACGCGGTCGAGGGCGGCTGCGGAGCGAAGAGCCGCATCGCGCACTACGTCTTCGCGCGCAAGCTATGGGACGCGTCCGCGTCCGCCGACGAACATCTTCAGGACTGGTGCCGGTGCGGATTCGGCGAGGCGGACGAGACGATGCTCGCGTTCTTTCGAGCCGAGGCGGTCGCGTGGACGAACCAGCCGGTGCATCTCTCGCAGTGCTTCAACAATCCGCTCGGTACGTCGAAGACGTTCATGACGGACGAGCTTGAGAAGCTCGCCAGGGAGTCGTTCGCGAAGGCGGAGGCGATCCTTGCCGCGGTCGCGGCGAAGGGCGATGCGCGTACGAAGGCGCGGGTCCGCAAGCAGCAGGCGACGCTCGCGTTCGAGAAAAAGGTCTGCTCGGAGTGGGTCACGCTCAAGGAGAAGGCGAAGAAATCCTCGATCGAGATCGCGCTCGAGCTCGGCGACGCGGACGCGAAGGGTTTCGACCGCATGCGGAAGTATCTGATGAAGACGCGCTATCCGCAGTGGCAGGGCGAGGACGTTACGGACAGCTTCGTGCAGTACTACCGCACGAAGGACGCGCTCAGGATCCGCATCACCTCGAACGACAAGCTCTTCAAAAGGCAGGCGTGGAAGGAGCGTCGTGGGAACGACGCGGACTTCGATTTCGCGACGACGATCGGCACGATGGAGCTTTTCCTGCAGGGCCCGGGGCAGAGCGGCTACTACCACATCTGCGTCGCCGCGGACGGCGCGACGTACGATGCGGACGCGATGGATCCGAAGGCGCTGGACTCCCGTCTCTGGAGCGTCGAGTCGGTGCAGCGGGACGGCTTCTGGCAGCTTTCGTTCACCCTGCCGTGGACGTTCTTCGGGAAGGACGGGGCCAGGGCCGGCGACGTCTACAAGGCGGTCGTGATCAATAACGCCCATAAGAAGAACGAGAAGAACGGCGAGGTCCAGGGGCTGGCGGTCGGCGTGCCGTTCCCGGCCTATCACGACATCGGCGTCGGGGCGAGTCTCGTGATCGACGACGGCTCCTTCCGCCGTCCCGACGAAGGCGGCGCGAAATGAGGTTGGTCGTCCCAGTTGCCGCGGTTCTTATCGCCCTGACGCAGTCGTGCAGGACCGTCCCGGACCGTCCGGC
>CAYVKQ010000232.1:0-5478 GCA_964451945.1 uncultured Lentisphaerales bacterium | reverse complement strand
GCTTCCCCGAAGAGGTCGGCCAGCGGGTTGACCGCGTTGGTCGTCATGCAGGCGCTCATCAACGCGGGGTTGATGTCGGCGATGGCCAGACCGCCGTCGTTGACGAAGGCGCGGACGGCGTCGATCTCCTGCGGCGTCAGCGAGGAGGAGCCGAAGAGCAGAAGGACGCTGGCCCCCCGGATCCGGTCCAATGACTTGCGGCCGGCGAACTCCACGCCCAGGCCGGTGCGGTAGCAGAAGCCGATGAAGGCGTCCATCGACTCCGTCGGCGAGGAGAGGCGCTCGTCCCATTCCGACGCGCGCATCGAGGCGTGGCTGTAGAGCATGACCGCGCCGTCGCGGCGCAGCGGGGTGACGACCAGCTGCGGCGCGACGCCCCAGCGGAGGTCGCGCAGGTGTCCGATCATCATCTCCACGTAGGGGAGGAAGGAGAAGTCGTCGGCATGGGCGCTGTGGGCGTCGCCGGGCAGAATGGTGAACCACTCGTCGCAGTTGATGGTGCCGGTGAGCAGGTATTCCCAGTTCTGGGGGAAGCCGTCGCGGGGGTTGGAGGAATAGCCGCCCCACCAGGTTCCGCGGAGGTGGTCGGGGGCGATGTTGCGTAGGAACTCGTCCATGACGACGTTGCGGTAGGGACCCCAGAACTCGAGACCGTCGACGGTCAGCTCCAGGTCGCCGGCGTTGGAGCCCTCGGCGCCGACGCGGGCCGCGGGGTCGTGCTTCTTGATGATGCGGGAGAGAATTTTGAAGGCGTCCGCGTACAGCTTCTCCGCGTACTGGATCTGGTCGTACCACGCCTGGGGATTGTCCGCCTCCTTGGCGGCGGCTGGGGTCATGCGGGGGACATCCTCGAACCGGGCGTAGCGGGCGCCGCCGGCGGCGTTGTAGGCCTCGATGCTGCCGTACTTCTCCTTGAGGAAGGCGGGGTAGTAGGTGGCGTTGTCGGCCGGGGAGAAGCCGGCCTCGGTGGAGTAGCCGCACTCGTCGCCGAGGTTGTAGGCGCACACGCCGAAGCGGGCGGCGTCCCGGGCGTTCTGCCCGACCTGCTCGGTGTAGAGCGCCTGGGTTTCGGGGCTGTAGAGATGCTCGCGGGGGCCGAGCGCGGCGAGTTTCGCGGTGATCTCCTTCGAAGCCCGGATCATGCCGATACCGACCCCGTTGCTCGGGGTGTTGCCGACCGCGACGCGGGTGATGTAGGGAACGGTCCAGGCGTTGAAAAGCCCGCTCTCGCCGTCCCAACCGCCGAGATTGGCGTCCCACACGCCGTTCTCGACGACCTGCGGGGCGAACAGCTCGGGAATGCCGGCGACATTGATGTTGTTCCAGCTGATCCCGGCGTAGATGGGGAACCGATGGTGCGGGAAGCGGAGGATTCTGGAGGCTTCGGCCAGTTGGACACCGTTCGTGTTGACGAGGCGGGCGCGCAGCACGCCGGCGAGGGTCGGCATCGGGTAGTCCTTGATTTCACCGCTCCAATTGCGCGCGCGCGGCGCCACGGTTGCGACTTGGCGGTACCAGACCCGGCGGTAGGGCAGGTCGAACAGCTCGACCACCAGCTCGACGGGTTCGGTCTGGCCGATGGTCCAGGTGAGCACCGGGCGCATGGGGGCGCGGTCGCGGTAGACATCCTGCAAGCCGAGGGTGAGGGGGCCGGCCGGCTCGCTGACGACGATCTTGTGCGAGCCGACGGCCACCTCGCGGCCGCCGCGCAGGGCGACGAGGTCCAGCGTCAGCTTGCCTCCCGGGGCGGGCGGGATCGCCAGCCGCAGGTCGTTGCAGCCGGGCTGGAGCGCATGGTCGGCCTCGAAGAGCACGGTGTTGGCGGTGTTCCGCAGGCGGTAGTGCAGCGTGTGGGCGAGATCGATTTCCTTCTTCAGCGCGGCCAGGCCTTGCGCCAGCGCGCCGGGACTCCACCTGAAGTTGACCTGTACCGGGATGGCGGTGGCGCCGGCGCCGAGGCGGGTCGCGCCGTCCGCGTCCGCCCCGGGAAAGACGAAACCGGCACCGGGTTCGAAACCGGCCGCGTCGAAGAATATCCGTCCCAGGAACGCCTGGCGGTTCTCGAAGTCGTGCCTCCACCGCAGGCTCCAGCCGGGGTTCCGGTGCCGCGCGACATCGACGATGCGCCCCTTGCCCAGCGTGTAGCTCTTGACGATGGCGTCGGGTTCGGGGTACGGCCCGCCCGGGACTTTGGGCGGGTAGTAGTTGGTCTGGGTATTGAAGGGAATCTGCGTGGCGAGGGCGCGGACCCCGCCGGCGGGGGTCAGCTTGGCGGCGATGGTTTTGGGCAGCCCGCCGCCCAGGACGACGAGTCCCTTCCCTTCGTCGCGGACGCGGCGGAGGATCTCGTAGAGGAAGTCCCCGCGCAGGGAGCCGATCCGGAACTGCTCGAAGACGAAGAGGTCGGGGTTGTCGCCCAGCTTGACGATGAACTGCTCGTTCTTTTCGGCGGGGCTGTAGCCGCTGACCTTGTCGGCGTAGGGCCCGGTGGTGCCGAAGGCGCCGGCGTTGGCGGCGACGAAGATGTCCCAGCCGACGTTGAAGCGCTGCACCCATTCGATGCCGTGGCGGACCCAGCCGTGCGCGGGGGCGACGTAGAGCAGGCGGAAGGTGTCGGCCGGGTTGGCCGCCCAGCGGAGGTGCGGGGTGACGTAGCCGGTGGAGAAGTTGTGCGCGTACCAGCCGTTGTAGCCGTCGTGGACGGCCGGCTTCTCCCAGCGGCGGGCATGGGGAAGGGCGACCGGCTTGGCGGGCGCGCCGGCCAGGATCTGATCGACCTTCAGCTCCCAGACCACGGATTGCGCCGCCGGCTGGCCGGCGATGAGCCCCTTGACGCCGGAGAAGGTGCCGTCGTAGTTGGTGACGGCCGCGTGAAAGGCGTTGGTCGCGGCCGCGAGGCGGCGGACGAGATCGCCGCGGGGGTTGGCGGCCAGCAGGCCCTCGGCTTCGTCGACGGTGGCCTGGAAGGCGCGGATTTCGTCGTTCTTGCGCTCCTCGATTTTGGCGTAGGTGATCTTCCCGTTCTCGTGGAACATGATTTCCTCGCCGAGGGAGAGCCCCCAGGGCACCTTGAGGCGCGCGGCGATGATCTCGCCAATGCGTTTACGGTCGGGCTGCTTGCCGTCGGAGAAGTAGAGGTAGCCGAACTTCTCGGGGCTCATGTATGAGCCGCCCGGCGAGGAGACGACGAGCTTGCCGCGGCCCATGGCGTAGCGGCAGTGGTTGAACATCCAGACGTCGCCGGGCTTCGCCGCCGGCTGCTGGAAGTTGGCCCAGGGGACGAAGAGCTCGAGCGTCCAGCGGTCGGAGGCGATGTCGGCCGCGGCCTGGATGCCGTCGCCGTTCCAGCCGGTGTAGTAGTTCGCCGTGTCCATGCGCCAGGAGTCGTCGTACTTGCCCAGCGCGTTGACGACGAACTTGTAGTAGGCCGTGCCGCAGGCCTTCTGGTCGAGGTAGATCTCGGCGCAGTCGTCCGTCCAGAGACGGGTTTCGTGGTTTTTGCGGATGTTCCGCTTGATCTTGGTGCTGTCGCTCTCGTAGTTGCAGACGCCGACGTAGACGCCCTGCGCGTCGTAGACCACGGAACACTCGGTCGGGAAGTCGACGCGCTTGGGGTCGCCCTTGAAGTACTCGAAATAGGCGGTGTTGGGGACCGCCGCCTTCCAGCAGGCATCGTCGAGCCTGCCGTCCAGCACCGGCGGCTTCGCCGCAGGCGAGGCGGTGGTGAAAGAGACTTCGCGGACGGACTGGGCCGGGAGCGAAAGCGCCGCGCCGAGCAGCGCCGCGCATGAGAAGAGCCGGGGGTTCAGTTTCATGGTCCGATTTTCTCCTGTTGTGATTCGTACGGATCGAGCGAGTCGTTCCCGCATCGTCCAAGCCCAGCCTGGGCCAGATGGCAACCGTTGTTTTTTAGATTAACTTGTTGTCTCGCCGGCTGCAAGCCCGGAAAGAAAAAAGTGGAGGCGCTTGCAGAACCCCCTACAGAAACCGGTCGGGACGGAGCCCGACCCTCCAGATCCGCCGAAACCGGTGGTTCTCAGGACTGGAGGGACGACCTCCGTGTCGTTCGCCCGGGTCCTGATCACGGAGCCGGAACCATCGGGGTCGGTATCGGAATCGGTATCGACAAAAACCAAGGTATTACGACCCCGACCACGATACCGACCCCGAAGAAGCCGGTGCTGCCGCTCCGGCTCACCCTTCTACCTGTTTCGTTCATTCGCGGTTCCGCTCTATCCCGCGGTGGCTGGCGCCTACCTTTGTGGATACGCCTGCCGCATTTCATCGCTCCTGAACTGCCACTACCCCCCCGTCGCTCGGGGTTAATCCTGGCGGCGGGGTGAACCGTGACCTCGATTCCGCGCCCCTAGCGCGACTGGCGGTTGACCATGGCGGCGGCGACGCCGGCGCCGAAGCCGTTGTCGATGTTGACGACGGTGACGCCCGAGGCGCAGGAGGTGAGCATGGCGTGGAGCGCGGTGACGCCGTTGAACGCCGTGCCGTAGCCGACACTGGTGGGGACGGCGATGACCGGCCGGTCGACCAGCCCCGCGACCACCGACGGCAGCGCCCCCTCCATGCCCGCTACCACCACGATGGCGCGCGCCGCCCGCAGGCGCGGCAGGCGGTTCAGCAGCCGGTGCAGGCCGGCCACGCCCACGTCGTAGATCCGCTCGACGCGCGCACCCATGCGCGTCGCGGTGACGGCCGCTTCTTCGGCGACCGGCACGTCGGCGGTGCCGGCGCACAGGACCGCCACCCTTCCCCGCGGCCGCGGCAGCGGCGCGATGTCGCTGCGGAGCGTCCGGCTGACCGGGTCGTAGACCGCCGCGGGCAGTTTGGCGCGGACCGCGTCGGCCTGCTCGGGGGTGACGCGCGTGGCGAAGGCGTTCTGGCCGGCGGCGTTGAGCCGGGCGAGGATGGCGGCCAGTTGCGATGCGGTCTTGCCCGCGCCGTAGACGACCTCCGGCAGGCCGCGCCGCCGCTGGCGGTCGAGGTCGAGCCGGGCGTAGCCGAGGTCGGCTTCGGCAGCGGGCAGGGCCGCTTTTTTCCTGGTGGCGCTCATTCGTGTTGCGAGGAGAGAATTTTGAAGTAGTGGGCGCGTTCGAATCCCTGTCCGTCGCCCAGCGCCCGTTCGCGCTGCCGGCCGCGGAAGGCGGAGATGTCGGCGTAGCCCTTGCGCCGCATCCAGTCGTCGAGCGTGTCGATGATCCACCGAGCACGGCGGAATGGTCGTGATTGTGGTAGAGCGCCGAGCAGAGGTAGGCGGCGTTGGCGCCGGCAAGCACCCCTTTGGCGACGCCGGCGGCGTTGTGGACGCCGCCGCTGATGGCGATGTCGCAGCGGACGTGGTCGCGCAGGATCGCCACCCAGCGCAGCGGCAGCAACAAGTCCTGCTCGCGCGAGAGGTTGACTTCGTCGCGGAGGGTCTCGGTGGCGAGGTCGATGTCGGGCTGGAGGAAGCGGTTGAAGAGGACG
>CAYVKQ010000231.1:0-5478 GCA_964451945.1 uncultured Lentisphaerales bacterium | reverse complement strand
ACTGCGTGGTCGCCCTCCCCTTTTACTCTCCCCATTGCGACCACTGCGTGGTCGCAATAACCGCACGCCTCACCCGCCTTTTACTCTCCCATTTGCGGCCACTTCGTGGTCGCAAAAAGTGGTCGCAAAAACCGCCATCCGCGGGTAGATATCCCGCTCGTCGAAGACCTCCTCCGCCAGGCGCCGCGCCCCGGCCCGGTGCCGCTCCAGCAACGCCGCGTCGCCGGCGTAGCGCCTGACCGCATGCATGAAACTCCCGACGTTGCCCGGCTCGTACCCGACCCCCGCCCCGTACGCCGTCAGCAGCTCCAGCGCCTCGCCGCTCAAGCCGCAAACCATCGCCAGCCCGGACGCGGCGTAGTCGACCACCTTGTTCGGCACCGCCACGCCGGAAGCGTCGCGCATCGGCACCACGCCGATGTCCGCCGCCTGCAGACACGCCCGCACCCCTACCTCATCGAGATAGCCGTGAAAGCGCACGGGGGAGTTCCGGCGGCCGGCCGCGACCCCCGCGACCCACCCCCAGTGCGCCCCGTCCCCCGCCACATCAAGCGTCACCGGCAGCCCCTCCGCCGCCAGGGCGCAGACGCCCCGCACCATCGTCCGAATGTCATACGACCGGCCGAGATTGCCGAGGTAGCAAAGCCGCAGGGCGCGCGCCGCGCCCTGCGGCTCGCGCAACACCGGTTCGGGAAGCGGAGCCCCCAGACGGAAGACCGCCGGCGCATCCGTCCGTCCCCCCTTCTCCCGCGCGAGCGCCGCATAGCGTTGGCAGACCGCGCTCACGCGGTCCGCCCCGCCATACGCCCGCGCCGCCATCCGGTGGAAGCGCGCGAAAATCGACGGCCCGCGCTCGCGCAGAAACGGCGGCAGCAGCTGGTAGAACGTCTCGGGCCACACGTCCTGCACATCGACCACGATGCGGCACCCCCACGCCTCGCGCAGCCGCGCCGCCGCGTCGAACACCCCCAGCGGCGGCAGGCTGACCACGATGACGGCGGGCGTCTCCAGCGCGCCGTCGGCGACCGCCTGCCGCGCCAGCCGCTCCCACGCCGCCGCATAGCGCGCGTGGCTCCGCCAGCGCCGCCAGCCGATGTTCGAGGCGTAGGCGGGCGTCTGCACCAGCCGCACCTCGAAGCCCTCGGCTTGGCAGACCCGCTCGCCGCGGCGCCGCAGCTTCCGCAGGTGGTGGAAATCGCTCGACCACCACACCACCCGGTGCCCAGCCGCCACTAGCGCCCGCGCCAGCAGCCAGTAGCGCAACGGCCGCCCTCCCTCGCCCGGCAGCGGGTCGAACGGATTGTTCAGCCACACGGTCATCGGAGCATCCGGTGCTTGAGGCGGTAGAGCCAATAGCCGGCAAGCTCTTTCCACAGCACACTGTTGCGGTAGAGGTTCTCCTCCCTGGGAAAGAAGTGCCAGACGGTGAGCGCGCGCGCGCGGGTCTGCAACGCCTCGTGGTCCGTCGCCGCCGGGATCGCCTCGACCCCCGCGCGCGCGAACTGCTGCAGCGCCCGGCGCATGTGCCAGGCCGAGGTCACCAGCAGCACCCGCGCGGGGCGGTTCGTCGCCGCGCCGCGCGCCCCGTCCAGCAGCCGCCCCGTCAGCACCGCGTTCTCCTCCGTGTTGCGCGCCGCATTCTCGACACGGATCGCCTTCCGCGGCACGCCGAGATCGCGCAGCAGCGGCACGCTGCTCTCCGCTTCGCCGTAGCCGCTGGGGATCACCAGCGGTGCCTTGCCCGCATGGTAGAGCCGCGCCGCGTGCCACACCCGGTCGGCTGCCGACCACATCTCGCTGTAGAACAGGTTGGTGCTCCCCCCCATGCCGCCGCCCAGGATCACGATCGCGTCGGCGGCGGGCAGCGCCTCCGCGCGCACCGGCGGATAGGCCCGCTCCAGCCCGTACCCCAGCGTCCGGTACAGCGCCTGCGTGCTCCAGACCCAGAACCACGCCGCCGCCGCGACGGCGGCCAGCGCCGCCCGCCGCGGACACCGCCGTGCCCCGTACACCGCCGCCAGCAGCGCCAGCGCCAGCCCGACCGTCATCGGACTCAGCGCGAACCCCGCGGCTTTGTTGACCAGTACCATCATCGCGAAGATTGGATCACCTCGCACGAACCGCTCGCATGTACCACCCAGAACGCATCGTAGCGTTCCTCGCGCGCAAGCGTGTCCGCGATCGCTTCCGACTGACCGCCCGCCCGCACCCAGACCGAATCGATCTCGACCGGATGGCGCCATTTCCAGATCGCCCTTGCCGCATAGCCGTAATAGGCGCTCTGCGCGGCAGGCTGGCTGTACAGGGAATACCCCTTCACAGCATCCGCCACCTTGATGATCAAAACCCGCTGCGGAGGCGGTTTTCCCTGGTACGCCGCCGCAATCGCGCCGGTGACGATACCCGTGCCGCGTCCCATCGCACGCAGCCGCACCCATTTGTGACCGTTGACCACCATGATCGACAGCAGCGCGGCGAGCCACGCAACCGTCATCGCCCGCCGACCGCCTGGTTCGTCTGCCTTGAGCAGAAAACCGACAATCAACGCCACCCAGATCCCGAGGGCATACAGGTGCATCTCCCCCGCCGTCGTCACGGCATTGGGCACCATCATGATGCCCGTCACCGCAAGCGTTTTGAAAAACGGGACACGCAACGCCTCCTGCCGCAACACGCCGGCCGACGAAACAACCATCCAAGCGAAAAACGGAAGCGACAGCAGCACGGTCAGCGCCACCAGAAAATAGGCGGGCGGGCGGGAAAAAATCGCGACGGTGTCGATAAAGGCGATCGAGCCGAACGTCATCGCCAGCAACTTTCCCAGCATCGCCGACGTGAACGAGATGCGGTACGCCCCTTCCGCCGCGCCCAGGCGCAACGATCCAGCAAGCGCGAAACGGATGGCGAAGTAGCTTGCGCACAGGACGGCGCCGCCCGCCAGGACGCGCCAGCCGCTGCTCCCGTTCTTTTCGGAAGACGACGCCGAGGGCTGCGCTCCCGCAGAAAGACACGGGATGGCAAGGAACCAAACGATCCCGTTCTCCTTGGCAAACGTCGCCAGGAGACACAAAAGCGCATATCCCGCATACCACCGCCAACGTCCATGAGCGCGAAACCGCAGAAAGCAGTGCCATCCGAGGATGCCGAACGTCGAGGCATACACCTGCCCCGGACTGTCGATGCTTGCCACGGCGGGAAAGACGCCGGTCGCAAACAGGAAGAAGGCCGTCGTCAGCGCCGCCTCGCGGTCTCGGAGACCCAGCCACCCGAGACAAAGCCGCCAGAGGGCGTACGCTCCCAGCACATGCCCGAAAACGACCAGGCAATGGTTGGCCGCGGGAAACAGCGCGGGCGCCAAGCCCAGCAGCCCGCCGAACAGGATGTCCAGGGGACGCCATACCGCGGATCCCGGCAGCAGCGCCTTCCACGTGAAGCGAAGGTTCGGAATCGTGTGGTAATGCCAGTCGTCGCCAAAAGGCTGCAGGGGCAGCGTCAGCAGGCAATAGAACACAACCGCGGCCGCAAACAGCAGGGCTGGCAATACCGCCCGTGTGCGCTCAACTCCTATGAACGGAATCTTCATTTTTGAGGCTCTGGAAAAGCTGTCCGGCGCGGAGAGAACTCTTTGTGTCTGCTGGCCGGCTCCAGTTCACAGCCACCGCTCGCGGCTCAGTCCACCACGCCCTCCAGCGCTTTGTCGATCAGAAACGCCTTCACAGTCTCGGCGTCGACCGCGAATCCCGGCATAAAGTCCACGGCTTCCGTGTAGTCAATATCTTTGTGATAGGCGAGTTGTCCGCGGAAAAGGCGGTCGGAAAAACTGTCGCCAAACAAACGATGCGCTTCGCAGGCAATTTCCGAAACCGAAAAGTGATCGCGAACCAGGAAGCACAGGTCCACATAATCCTTCCATTTGGCCCGGCGCCCCAGCGCAAACCCCTTCATGGCCGCGAGCGAAAGAAGTGACGGCATGGAAATGACATCGTCCAGAATCACCGGATGTTCGACAGGATACGGATAGGCGAAGAAAGTCACCTTCACTTGGTTCAAAATGAAATGGATTTGATCGACATCCTCTCCCAACAATGCGAAAGAAAACCCGGACTGTTCCGCAGCTCTCCGCAGTGCCAGCCGCTTGATCTTCCCCGATGTGAACAAATCAAAGTCAATCGAGCGGCGATGCCCCAACTGCAGCGCGATGGCCGTGCCGCCAACCAAGTAGAATCCTCGCTTGAACGAACGAACGAATCGGAGCAACTCGCTCTGTTCCGGAGTTAAAATTTCAGTGTGCATACCGTCTAAAGAATAGGGTGAAGTAGTTCAAAGAGACAGGCGTGTAATTGTTTCTGCGCCGCTCACTCAGATTGACTGACCTGGAGAACACCTCCGCCGTCCTTTGCAGACCCATGACGCGGAACAGCTCCCGAACGTCTTCCATCGTCCCGTAGTTCAGGATATGCTCCACCAGCAGCTCGTCGCTCACGGTTTCGCCTTTGTCCCCGGGCGAATACCAAAACAGCGCGCCGCGCTGCCGGATATAGTCTTTTACCGCTTCGCTTCTCATAGCTGAATGAGGCGCTTGCAGAATCCCTGCAAGCGCCAGATGTCAGGATTCAGGATACCAAGGTTCAGGCTGAAAAAAACCCTGAATCCCGAACCCTTCGCATGCCAAACCGGAGGTTCAGTAAGCGTCTTGAATGATAGCATATTCGGACACAAATGTGAACTTTGAATGCTGAATACCGATTGCTCGGCATTCACTTTGCGCATTCGCTCTTTCCCGCTCCGCGGGCAGTGGGCTCGCCTTTCAGAATCCGTTCATACGCCTCCGCCATCCGCTTGGCCACCGCCTCCCAGCGGTAGTCCGCCTCCACCAGCCGGCGCCCATCCTCGCCCATCGCCCGCCGCTCTTCGTCACTCAGCGCCATCGCCTCGCGCAGCGCTCCCGCCAGCGGCTCGACCCCGGCATCGACCCACCACCCCGCTCCCCTTTTACTCTCCTCGTTGCGACCACTGTGTGGCCGCGACAAGACCTCCCACGGCGTCCCCTTGGTCGTGATCACCGGCACGCCGGCGGCCAGCGCCTCGGCCACCACGATGCCGAAATTCTCGCTCCTTGACGGCAGCACGAAAAGATCGGCTTCGGCCAGCAGCCGCTCTTTTTCCTCGCCATACACCGGCCCTGCAAAATCGATGCTGCCCCCGACCCCCAGCCGGTCCGCCTCGGCGCGCAACCGGCGCAGCATCCCCTGCTCATCCGGCCCCGCGATCACCAAACGCCACCCGTCCCCTGTCTCCCGTCTCCCGTCTCCCGTCTCCCGTCCCCCGCCCCCCGGGCGCAAACTCCCCCACGCATCCACCAGCATCTCCAGCCCCTTCAGCGGGTGCAGCCGCCCCAGGTACAGCACCGTCCGCTCTCTCTCTTTACTCTCCCCATTGCGACCACTGTGTGGTCGCCCTCCCCTTTTACTCTCCCCA
>CAYVKQ010000230.1:0-5502 GCA_964451945.1 uncultured Lentisphaerales bacterium | reverse complement strand
CAAAAGCGTCCGGTCGGTTCTGCTTTCGGGAATGACCGTGGCATCCGTCTGGTGTGTGCACGCCGGGACCTCGGATGCTGGACGTCCGCCGCTGACGCGGCGCGAAACCTACACGTTCGCCCAACCGCGGCTGACGCCGACGCCCGACGGGATCCGGGTCGCCGTCGAAGGGTGTGTCTCTTTCGGCGAGCCAGGCCGGCCGCTGCTGCCGGTGCGCGGGGTGGTGATTCCGGTGCCGCCCGGCTACCGTCCAGACGACGTGACGATCACGCCGGGCAAGACGGTCGAGCGGACGCTCGATGCGCCTGTTGACTTTGCCCAGGATGCGGTGCCGCTGAGCTCGGACGCGCGGCGGATCGTCCGCACAAGGCGCGACCGGGCGGTCTACAGCCGCCGCACCGCCTTCCCGGCCTACGCGACGGCCGAGGGCCGCCGCTGGCGCGTCGACCGGCGGCACGGCGCCGACGAGTTGGTGATCACCCTCCATCCGGTACAGGTGATCCCCGCCGACAACCGCCTCCTCTGCCACGGCGAAATCACGATTGAAGTGAGCTGGGTTCCGGCGGCGACGGCCGCACCGCCGCCGACGCGGCTGTCGCTGACCGGTCCGCTCCCGTCGGCGGCGGACGGACCGCGCGCGCTGGAGGCGGAGCCGTCGCCGCTGACGCCCGGACGCGTTGACCATGTGGTCATCGCGCCGCCGGCGCTGGCGACGAACACCCCGGCGCCCTGGAATCTCGATGCGCTGGTCGCCGCGCGCGGCGCGGCGGATCTCGCCTCCGCGGTCGTAACCACCGAGTGGATCTATGACCACTACGACGGACGGGACAATGCCGAACGGATCCGCGCCTTCTTGCGCGATGCCTGCCAGACGTGGCGCACGCGCTATGCGCTGCTGGTCGGCACGGCCGCGCTCGTGCCGACGCGTCCGCTCTATTGCGCGTTCAGCGACTACACGGGCATGATTCCCGCCGACGGCGTCTATTACGGGTGTCTCGACGGCGATTTCGATTCTGACGGCGACAACGTGTTCGGCGAGATCCGCGACGGCGTCGGCGGCGGCGACGTCGATCTGGTGGCCGAGATCCACGTCGGGCGCTTTCCCGTGGCCGACGCGGCCGAGTTGTCGCGCATGGTGTGCAAGACGCTTGCGTACGAGGCGTCGCCCGCGGCGCGTCTCGCGCGGGTGGCGTCCGTCGGCGAGTACCTCGGGTTCGGAGGCGAAGCCGACTACGCCACGGGCGCGATGGAGCAGATCCGGCTTGGCGCGGATACCGCCGGATTCGACACGCTCGGGTTCGAAAACCCCGCCTACGGCACCTTCTTCGACTCGGCGACCACCCTCTACGACGCGCCCGGCTTCAGCTGGCCAAAGGCGGAAATGCTCGCCTTGCTGAACCAGGACATCCACGTGTTCAACCACTTGGGGCACGGGGCACCGCGCACCTGTTTCAAGATCAACGTCAGTCTCTTTTCCGACAAGCAGGCGATCGCGGCGCTGACCAACAGCCTCCCGTACCTAGCCTATTCGCAGGCGTGCGAGTCGGGGCGTTTCGACGACATCGCCGACTGCTTCGGCGAGCAGCTTGTGACGGCCCGGGCCGGCGCCTTCGCCGCAGTGATGAATCCGCGCTTCGGCTGGGGGTATCTCAATCAGATCGACGGGCCGTCGCAACGGTTTCACCGGTTGTTCTGGGATGCCGTATTCCGCGGCGAGGCACACACGCTTGGCGGCGCCAACGCCCAATCCAAAGAGGCGTTGCGCCACCTGGTCGATCCGGTGGCGGGCAGTGTCTTCCGCTGGTGCTTCTATGAAATCACCCTTTTCGGCGATCCGGCGACGCCCTTCGCCGCCCGCGCGGTGCGGCACGCGCCGGTTTTCGGGCACACTGGACTGGAGAACACCTTCGCCACGACTGCGCCGTACGAGGTCGCCGTCGAGATGGGGCCGGCCGGGCTGGTCGATCCGGCGACGCCGCGCCTGCTGTGGCGGACGACGGCGGAACCGGGGGAGATCCGCACCCACGTCCTGGCGCGCACGGCGCCGGGCCGCTACGCCGCGTCGATCCCGGCGCAGCCGATGGGGGCGGTCGTTCACTACGCCTTGCGCGCCGAGACGCTGGCCGGCGTCGCGGGGTGCTGGCCCGAAACGGGGGAGCACGCCTTTGCGGTCACGCCGCCGCTGACGCTCGATGTGCGCGGTTCCCCCGAGGCTTGGGGCGCGGTTTCGCCGCCGTACGGGCTCCACACCGTGGCTTCGGGGGTCGTTATCCGGGCCGAGGCGCCGGCGCGCGTCGTCGAGGCGGGAGGCATCAGCCGCGCCTCGCTCGGCTACACGCTTAGCGGCGCCGCCGCAACGTCGGCGCCGCTGCCCGCGGTCACGTTCGCGCTGGATGGGCCTTCCGCATTGACCTGGCTGTGGCGGACGGAGCACGCGCTGCAGCACACCTCCAATGTTCCGGGATTGCTGCAGCAAACGCTCTGGCTACCCCCCGGAACCGTGACGACGTCGGCGGTCGCCCCCGATACGACGGTCTCGCTCGGCAAGACCCTTGCCTTTGCCGGCTGGTATCTCGACGGCTGTCGCCAGCCCGGAGCCCCCGGCGCGGCGCACAACCCCGTGAGCGGCATCGACCTTTCGTCGCCTCGCCTCGCCTATGCGCACTACCTGCCGCTGACGCAGGACGCCGACGGCAACGGCATTCCCGATTGGTGGGAGTACCGGTTTTTCGGCGCGGCGGGGGGAGCGCCCGGCGACGATGCCGACGGCGACGGTTTCAGCGCCGCGCAGGAATACGCCGACCGGACCGATCCGCTCGATCCCGGCTCTTCGCCGCAACCGCCCCTCATCCTTCACGATCCGCTTGCCGCGGTGCAGGGAGCGCCGCCACCCTATGCCATCGACGCCGTCGTCACCGATTCCTACCGCGTCGATTCGGCGCTGCTGCTCTGGCGCCGCAACGGCGGCGACTGGCGGACCAACGCGCTGGTGCGGCAGGGAACGACGGGGGAGAGCTACCGCGCCGAAATCGTTTCGCCCGGCTTTCCCCGCGACCGCTTCGACTATCAACTGCTCGCCCGTGATCCTGTCGGTCACGAGGCGGTTCACGGTCCGCATGCGGTGACGCTGGTCTATCCGCAGATCGGCCTGGCCCCCGAAACCGGCGTGCAGGCGTTGACGGGGAGCGGCGGCGAGGCCGAGGCCGCCCTGGCGCTGACGAACGCGGGCAATGCGGCGCTCTCCTGGCGTCTGGCGCACGGCACGGTCGAGCCGGTCGCGGCGACGCCCGGCGCGTGGGTGACCAACGCGCTGGGGCAGGCCTGGCGCGTGTCGACGGTCCGCAGCGCATCGCCGCCGTTCGCGTTTCACGGACGCCCCGTCTCGGGCGGGACCTACACCTCGCCGACGGTGTATGCGGGGCTGCTTTCGCCGCCGTTCGAACTGGCGTCCGGCGCGCGGCTCTTTTTCAAACACTGGATCGCCAGCGAGCTCGACACGCGCCAAAGCGGATGGGCCTTCGACGGCGGCCGGGTGGAGATTTCCTGCGACGATGGCGCGACCTTCCAACCACTCGATGGTCCCTATACCCACCGCATCGCGGGGTGGACCTATTCTCCCTGGCCCGACGGCACCCCCTGCTTCGCCGGCGACGGTTCCACAGGATGGAGCGAGGTCGTTTTTCCACTGGAATCCTTCGCCGGGCGGCGTGTGCGGCTGCTGTTCCACTACGGCGGCGACAACAACACCGACGGCGAAGGGTGGTATGTGGACGACATCCGCGTCGGTCCTGTCGCCGCGCCCGCCTGGCCGGCATGGCTCGCGTGCGGCGCCACCGCGGGGACGCTCATCGCCAGCCGGGGCCTTGCGATTCCGGTTTATTTCATGGCCGCCGAATCGCCCGCACGGGACGAGCGGCTCTCGGTTCATTTTCTTTCCAACGACCCGGTGCGGCCCAACATCGCCGCCGACATGGCGCTGAAGATCCGCGACGCCCCCTGGCTGGGCGCGCTGGAGGCGGCGCAGACGAGCACGAACGGGGAGGGAGTGGTCACCCTCGCCGCCGCCGTTGCCGAGGCGGACGGCGAACCGCTGCGCGTGGAGGCCGCGTTCTCGTGCGACGGCGGCGCGACGTGGTCGCCCCCCGCCCTTTTCCGCGCCGAGTCCGCCTTCGGAGCCTGCCAGGTGCAGCCCGCCCTTGCGCGGGTCGATCAGGTGGCGACCGCGGGCGCGGACGGCCGCACCGCGACCAACCGGCTCACGCTCTGCTGGGACACCCTGGGCAACGCGCCGCCCTTGCCGCCGGTGGCGGCGGGTGTGCGCGTGCGCCTGCGCGCCGCGAGTCCCTACTTTGCCGCGCCCGAGGTGGTGAGCGATCCCTTCCTGATCGACAACGAGGCGCCGGAGGAACCGGGGGCAGTGGCGGTGACCACGCATGCGGTCGGCGCGTGGTCGCGCGCCGCAGCGATGCGCGCGCAATGGCAACCGGCGGCGGACGGCGCGGGTGTGGGCGGCGTGACCTACCGTTGGAAGCTGTGGGAGTCGGCCAATGGCTCGCTTGGGGACGGATGGCGCACCGCCGGGACGGCGGCGGTCGCGGAGGCGCCGAGCGGCTCCAACCTCTGGTTCGCGGTGCAGGCGGTCGATGCCTTCGGCAACGCCTCCGGGGCGGTGGCGCTCGGTCCGTACTGCGTCGACACGGTTCCTCCCTGCGGCAGCAACGCGTTCCTTCGTCTGCGACGGAGTTCCTTCGGGCCATATGCGGTTGGCCCACTGATCGAGGCCGAATGGGGCGGCTTCACCGATGCGCACTCCGGAATCGCCGGGTACTATGTTACGCCGCAGTCCAGCGGCGTACTCGCCGCTCCGCTCTTCACCACAGAGTCCGTGCAGCCGCTTGCAGCCGCCTGCGGCGTGACCAACCGCGCGAGGGTCTATGCCGTCGACCGCGTGGGGAACACCAGCGTGACCCTTTCCGACGCTGTCTGGGTGCTCGATCCGGCGGGCGACACCGACGGCGACGGTTTCACCGCCGCCGACGAAGAAGTGGCCGGATCGAACGCGGCCGACCCGGCGAGCGTCCTGCGCGTCGGCCTCGCGGGCGCGCGGGACGCCAGCGGCACGGTCACGCTCGACGTGGTGTGGAACAGCCTGGCGGGGCGGCGCTACACGCTGCTGGGGACGCCGTCGCTGGCGGCGCCCGACTGGCGGCCGCTGCCCGGATTCGCGTCGATCCCCGGCGAAGGGCGCGTCGTGACCAACGCGGTGACGGCGGACCGGCAGCTCTTTCTGCGTCTGGCCGTCGAGTGGGCGGATTGACGGCGGGGTAGCCGCGGTCGGCTTCCTGCAAATTTGCAGATAAAAACAAACAAAAGCGGTTGACACCCCACGGCCGCTGTGGTAAAAACGGCGCGTTCAATTCCACTTCGTGTGGATATCCGAATGTGGGGGTATAGCTCAGTTGGTAGAGCGCTTGAATGGCATTCAAGAGGTCAGGAGTTCGA
>CAYVKQ010000229.1:0-5512 GCA_964451945.1 uncultured Lentisphaerales bacterium | reverse complement strand
CGAACTGTACTTCGTTAATTCGATCACCCACATGGGGCGGGCCGCGCTGGGCGTCAACGGCAGCCGCGGTACCGTTCTCTCTGCGGACGCGGACGGTCACACCCTGGCGCACGAGTTGCTTCACCAGTGCGGGCTGAAGGACATCTACAACAACGCCGGGGCTGCGTCCATCTCCGGCCCAGTGTGCGCAGGACGGATGGAAGCGGACGACTGGGGCGGGGGATACTACCCGCAGGGTCTCCAGCAGGCCGACTTCAACGAAGGCCGCCTGCTGATGCACGGCGTGGCTCTTCCGGGGTCATCGGCGGCCGACATTCCCTTCGGGAGTGTGCATGGGTATGGGTATGTAAGCGACGAGTCGGACAAACTGGAACTGAAACTGGTTCCCGTGGGACGCTCGGATATGGGTACACGGCAACCCAGCCACCAATAGAGGAGCGAGCAATGAAAAGAGAGTTTGCGACGGTCATGGCGGCATTGGCACTGACACTGGCATCCGCGGCAGAACAGAGCGGAATTGCGGAGATGCACAGGCAATGGCTGGACGCCGCTATGGAAAGGTACATCACATACGAGGGTTGGGCGTTCGGCGCCCAACCCAACGGGTGGTTCGCCGCAGTGGCGGGGAAATACGCCCAGACAAACCAATTGCCATTCGATGGCGTTGTTCTTCTTGTTCAAGAAAAGCTTGAAAAAGAATATGACGCTTTCCGAAACGGCGCGCCTCCGCCCGACGATGGCACCGGCGAGGACCGCAAAGCGAGAGTTGACATGTCGGTTAACATGCTTAGAAGTCTTGGGCGAAAACCACTCTCCCTGTCGTTCCTGTACCGGATGAGCCGAAAGGCGGAGGGCTATTACCGCAAGGTGTTTGAGGACATGTTTTACGAGACGGTCGAGAAGAGCCCCGTTGCGGCTATTCGGGAAGTGCTGGACACACACGAGAAACTGGCTGCCGATGCAAACAGGCTGGCTCGCGCGTTGATGAACCACGTTTTCGAACCGAAATATACAACGGACGAACTCTTGCGGAAGATGATGCCGAGGATTATGGAAGGTCTGCGGAACGGCGAGAAGTATTTCCAGGTGGATCCCGAGATGATGGACCGTGATCCGGGCGAACGGTATGCTGTGGACGAGTTATTGCTGACGATCCTACCCAGTATACGGGATGGCGAGACAGCTCTCCGTGTGGATCGTAACCTCTGCTTTCGCTATCCCGAATATCGGACAAGTGTTCAACGGTTGGTTGTCTGTGCTTTCATCGAACAGTGTGAGCCGCCGGTTGACTGGGACGAGGAATCCAGGAAGCCGGCGCTGGCGCAGAAGGCCGAGCTTGCCGAACTGGCCGCCACCCCACCCGAAAAGCGCACCGACATGCGCCAGCGGTTCAAGAACCTGCCCGCCCCGGCGGCAGCGCAGAAGGAAGAGTAGCGGTGCCTGCCGTCCTGCCCGAGACGACCGTCACCGCAACGGTGTGGACTGTGTCATCTTCTCTTGGCGGGCACTATCCTGCAAACGCGCCCGGGAGACTAGTCTTGATTTGCCAGAGTTGTGCCGTGCGTGTTACGCTGGATACATGAGCCATCTGACGGCATTCGAGAACTACCTCAAAGAGCTGCACGCAGTCGCACAACAGGGCGACGCGCGGGAGGAGAGTTTCTACCCCGCGCTCGCCGAGATGCTGCAAACCGCGGCGGACCAGACCGGACGGAAACACATCCGGGTCACCACGCTGCCGAAACCCACCGACGCCGGCAACCCCGATTTCCGCCTGTGGAACGGCAGCGACCGGATCGTCGGCTACGTCGAAGCCAAAAATCCGACGGAGGATCGGCTCGATGCGATCGAAGAGTCGGAGCAGCTCAGGCGCTACCGCGCCACGTTCCCGAACCTGATCCTGACCAACTTCTTTGAATTCCGGCTCTATCGCAACGGGGAACGGGTGCAGACCGTCCTCGCGTCGCGGCCCTTCGTCATGACCCGTCTGCGCGCGGCTCCCGTCATGGAAAAGGCGGACGACCTCCGTGCGCTGCTCGACCGCTTTCTCGATTTCTCGCTGCCGAAGGTGTTCACGGCGGAATCGCTGGCTGCGGAACTGGCCAAGCGCACCCGTTTTCTGCGCGAGGTCGTCGGCCGGCAGCTTGCGCAGGAGAAAGACGCCCCCGGCGTGCTGACGGGCTTTTTCGAGGCGTTCCAGACCTACCTGATCGGCACCCTGACGCCCGAGGATTTTTCCGATCTCTTCGCGCAGACGATCACCTACGGCCTTTTCGCGGCGCGCATCCGCTCCGGCGACGCCTTCAGCCGCCGCACCGCCTTCGACGGCATCCCGCACACCATCGGCGTGCTGCGCGACCTGTTCCGCTTCATCTCATTGGGGGACCTGCCCGGGCAGCTCGCCTGGTGCGTGGACGACCTCGCCGAGGTGCTCGCCGTGGCCGACGCCCCCGGCATCCTCGACCGGTACTACCACGAGGGCAAGGGCAGCGACCCCATTGTCCATTTCTACGAGACCTTCCTCGCCCAGTACGACCCCGCCGAGCGCGAGCGGCGCGGCGTCTACTACACCCCCGAACCGGTCGTCGGCTACATCGTCCGCTCGCTCCACGGTATCCTCAAGACCGACTTCGGCAAGCGCGAGGGCCTCGCCTCCGACGGCGTGACGCTGCTCGACCCGGCCGCCGGCACCATGACCTTCATCGCCCGCGCCGCGCAGGCGGCCGTCGCCGAGTTCGAGGCCAAGTACGGCAAGGGCGGACGCGGTGACTTCATCCGCCGCCACATCCTCAAAAACTTCTACGCCTTCGAGCTGATGATGGCCCCCTATGCCGTCGGCCACCTCAAGATGAGCTTCTTCCTCGAAGAACTCGGCCACCGCCTCGCCGCCGACGAGCGCATCCCCTTCTACCTCACCAACACCTTGGACAACGAGGAGCTGGAGCAAAGCCGCCTGCCCGGCTTCGCCGCCCTGGCCGAGGAATCGCGCCTCGCGGGCGTGGTCAAAAGGCAGACACCGCTCCTCGTCATCCTCGGCAATCCGCCGTATTCCGGCCACTCGACCAACACCGGCGCCTGGATTCGTGGCCTGATCGACACCTACAAACAGGTGGACGGAAAGCCCCTCGGCGAGCGCAACCCTAAATGGCTGCAGGACGACTACGTCAAGTTTCTCCGTTTCGCCCAATGGAAGATCGAGCAGGCCGGATGCGGCGTCGTCGGCATGATCACCAACCACTCCTATCTCGACAACCCGACCTTTCGCGGCATGCGCCAGAGCCTCATGCGGACCTTCGACGACATTTACGTCCTCGACCTGCACGGCAACTCCCTCAAGAAGGAGACCTGCCCCGACGGCGGTCCCGACAAGAACGTCTTCGACATCCGGCAGGGCGTCGCCATCGCCTTCTTCGTGAAGCGCGGGGGCAAGACCAAGGCGGATGCCGCGGTGCGGCACGCCGAGCTGTACGGCACGCGCGAGTCGAAGTACGCCTGGCTCGATGCGCATGATGCCGCCCATACCCGCTGGCGCAAGCTGGAGCCGCGCGCCGGCAGCTACTTTTTCATTCGCCGTGACGAGTCGTCCCTGCGCCGCTACGAACGCTATCCGTCCATCCCCGACATCTTTCCCGTCAACAGCGTCGGCATCGTGACCGCGCGCGACGCCCTGACCATCCACTGGACGGAAAGAGAGGCATGGAACACCGTCAACACCTTCGCGAAGATGGACCCCGATCTGGCCCGCAGAGGGTATGCGCTGGGGAAGGATGCCCGCGACTGGAAGGTGGCGCTGGCGCAGCAGGACCTGGTGGACTCTGGACCGGATCGCAAGCACATCGCACCTATTCTTTACCGCCCCTTCGACATCCGGCACACCTATTACACGGGCCGGACAAGAGGGTTTATATGCATGCCACGTGCCGAAATCATGCGCCACATGCTGGCCGGGGGGAATCAGGCTCTCGTTACCTGCCGTCAACTGGCCAAAAGCGGATGGGTTCATGCGTGGCCGAGTAGCAACCTGATTGATGACTGCTTGGTTTCGAACAGGACGAAGGAACGTGGTTATGTCTTCCCCCTCTATCTGTATCCGGATTCCGAGCACACCGAGAGGGCCAAGCAGGGGATCGGGCGGTACGTGTCCCTGATACTCTTCGAACCCAAGGATCTCTACGTCGCCCGGAAAGCAAACCTGAATCCGGATCTTGTCGCCGCGCTCGCGGCGGCCTACGGGAAGCCGCCGACGCCGGAGCAGATCTTCCACTACATCTACGCCGTGCTCTACGCGCCCGCCTACCGGACAAAGTACGCCGAGTTTTTGAAAATGGACTTCCCGCGCATCCCGTTCGCGGCCGATGCCAGGCTGTTCAGGAAACTGGCGGCGTTGGGCGGGAAACTCGTGGATTTGCACCTGCTCCAGTCGCGCGATCTCGATCCGCCGACATGCCGTTTCGATGGCGAGGGCGACGGATGCGTCGGCAAGGCATCCACGCTCGGCCTGCGGTACGACGCCGGCGAGGAGCGCGTCTCCATCAACGCGACGCAGCACTTCGCCCCCGTGCCGGCAGCCGTCTGGACCTACCAGGTTGGTGGCTACCAAGTTTGCGAGAAATGGCTCAAGGACCGCCGGGAGCGTCGCCTCGAACTCGACGACATCCGCGCCTACTGCCGCATCGTGACCGCGCTGGGCCGGACCCTCGCGGTGCAGGCCGAGATCGCCGCCCTCTATCCCGAAGCGGAGGCAACGGTGATCGGTGAACAGTGAACAGTTGGGGATTTGATGATGATGAATGTGGAAGAAGGGACGAAGCGGCGGGCGCGCTGCCTGTGCCTGTTGTCGGGCGGCCTGGACAGCATGCTGGCCGTCTGCGTGCTGCGGGCCCAGGGGGCGAACGTCGAGGGGATCGTCTTCGACAGCCCTTTTTTCGACACGGGGCCGGCGCAACGCGCCGCCCGCCAGCTGGCGGTGCCGCTGCATGTCGTCGATTTCAGCGCCGACATCCTGGAACTGGTGAACGACCCGCCCCACGGCTTCGGCAGCCACATGAACCCGTGCATCGACTGCCACGCGCGGATGATCCGGCGCGCCGGCGAACGGATGGCGGCGATGGGCTTCGACTGCATCGCGACGGGCGAGGTGATGGGGCAGCGGCCGATGTCGCAAAGCAAGCAGTCGCTCGGCGTCGTGCTGCGCGACAGCGGCTTCGCCGACGACGTGGTGCGGCCGCTGAGCGCGAAACTGCTGTCGCCGTCGCGCGCGGAACGGGAGGGGCTGCTCGACCGCACACCGGGCAAGGGCACTTTCGTGCGCCAGGTGACTCCGCAACTGACCCGTGTCGGCGTGTACTGGAACACCCTGGAACCGGTCAATCGCGCCGGCGAATTCTGGCGCGAACTGGCCCTGGAGGTGCAGCATGCCTTGTCGGCAGCCGGGACCGACATTCGCGTCTGGAGCGATAGGCGGCCCCGTGCTGAACAGGGAACGCCGCTGCCGGAACTGGTCGACGCCTGC